>NZ_JAUBRO010000069.1:0-25394 GCF_036701945.1 Microcoleus sp. MON1_C1
GCTAAATATAATCTTTTCAATTTTCCTAACTTGAAAAGATTTGATGCCTTTTCACAATTCATATAGGATTGCTATAGCAGCATGAGTAATGTAACCCCTGAAATCAGGAAACTAACAGATCAAATGCGCTCTAAGGGGCATCGTCCAGATGCACTTTCTATCCTTAAGGAAGCCAAGGCTCAAAACATTCCGATTGATTTAGAGCAGATGCGTTTGCTTGTTATGCAAGAAGGAAAAGCGTCTGGTTTAATCTTTCGCCCCGACTTTATCCCTGCTTTTATTGCATCCTATCTCCAGGACTCAGCACCTCAGACAATTCTTGACTGCTGGGCTGGTATCGGCGGGATGTTGTCTCCACTTGTCCAGAGGTTTGAACCTTCTGTAGCAATTGGCATCAATCAACATATTAGCGAACACGAAGCGGCAAATCTGCTACATGGAGATAAAACAATTGATTGGAAGCTGGGTGAACCGCTTCAACTTTTAGATGAAATTGATACGCGCTTTGATGTTGTTGTGGGCTGTCCCCCTTTCGCTTGTCCACCGACTTCTTTAACATTGAGTTGGGACAACAACTTGATTAATCTTCATGATGACTTAGGGAATATACTGCTTCTTAAAACCTGTCAATTACTGGAACCAGAAGGTGTGGGATTTTTTATCGTATCATCTAGTTTTCTCAGGGAACAGAGGGAACGCAAAGTCTACACTCACTTAGAACACTTTGGATTGTTTATTGATGCAGCACTATCCCTGCCTAGCGGTACTTTTGCTCCTCTGACACAAATAGAGAGCTTATTACTTATTATCCGAAGACAGAAACCATTGCGTCTGTTTGTTGGTGAATTAAAATCAGACCAGACTAGCAATGTCTTACTTCAAAACCTCAAGGCTCGTAAAAGAGGAAAGACTTTCCAACTTGGTACATTAGTTGACTCAACATCTTTTCGTTCGTTTTCTACATTAGTTGCTGAGTATGAGATTAAGGAACTTGCTAAGGGATTAGGGTTATCTCCCACCCCCCTTTCAGAAATTTGTACAGCAATCAATCTTCCCAAAAGAATAGAAGGTGAAGAGTTTTCTGACCTCCCAAATGCTGTCTATTTACCGATAATAGGTAGAGCGCCTGCTGTTTATTCACTCTTCAATCTTAAAATCAAGCCTCAGAACTATATTCAGCTAGTCTTGAATCCTAATAAAGCTATTGCTGAATATGTAGCTAATTTTTTAAATACGGCGCTGGGGCAAAAAATTCGAGAGTCATTAGTTTCTGGAACGTTTATCCCTAAAATAAATAAATCACAGCTAGTTAATGCAGCCTTCTATCTACCTCAAATAGAGATTCAGAGTAAAATTGTTGGTGTTCAATCTATAATTACTGACCTCTCCACACAGTTAGACAGTCTTCAAAGAAAATTATGGAACCATCCACAAAGATACAAAGAAATGCAGAAAGATGTTGGTTTGTTGAATCATGTGGATAATTTTGAGACTTGGGTCGAGTCACTACCCTTTCCTCTAGCATCAATTCTTTGGGCATATCATGCTGATAATAATGTCAAGGACAAAATAGATCATCTCTTTCTCTTCTTTGAAGCTTTATCTCAGTTCACTGCTGTAGTAATGCTGAGTGCCTATGCAGCAGCAGATAAAGCTTTCTATATGAAACACTCAGGAGCTTGGAGAGAACAAGACTCAAAGTCGAAGTTTAAAGACTGGGTTTTAAAGTCTACTTTTGGAGGCTGGATAAACTTGGGTCGAAATCTAGCTAAGACAACACGCAGACTTAAAGAAGATAAAAAGAACAAAGAAAGGCTCTTAGAACTATTCGGAAGACCAGAACATGATTTTTTGGAAATGCTAACTAATAAGGAAATATTTAATGAACTCGACGCAATTAATAAACATCGAAATGAATGGAAAGGACATGGAGGAGCCGCCAATTCTCAAGAATATACACGGCGTCTAACTTTACTAGAGTCCAATCTTGCCAAAGTTAGACAAGTGATTACAAATAATTGGGAGACTGCCTTATTACTTTTACCCGATAGTTCCAAGTACAGCGGAGGTATCTATGACTACCAGGTTAAAGAGTTGAAAGGTACAAGAACACCTTTTAAAAAGATTATGGTAAAGACTCGATATGTAATGGAGGACGAAAAACTTTATCTGTTACACGCTAATCAGCAAACACCTGTTGAACTGGTGCCGTTTGTTCGTATGTTGGCAAGTCCTAACAAAGAACAGAATGCTTGCTATTTTTACAACAGACAAGAGGGAAACAAAGTTCGCTGGGTATCCTATCACTTTGATAGTCAGCCAGAAGTATACCGTTCTGCTGAAGAAGTTACATCTGCCATTTCACTAATTTGTCCTCCAGAAGATAATACTGAAAATTCGCTTCCATGACTCAACCCCACCCCGACTCAGAAGAAGCATTAGAACTCGAAACCATCGCCCTATTTGAAAAACTCGGCTACACCACAGCCAACTGCTACGGCGAATGGAATAGCGGAACCAGTACATTAGGGCGAGAAACCAGAAGCGAGGTAGTGCTAATCTCCAAACTCCGCCCAGCCCTAGAAAAACTCAACCCTCACCTCCCGAAACAAGCCATCACCCTCGCCATTGAAAAACTCACCCGCGACAGAAACGCCCTCACCCTCGCCAGCGCCAACCGCGAAATTTACAACCTCCTCAAAGATAGAGTAACAGTCACCTACCGCAACGACGACGGCGAAGAAATCCCCGAAAACGTCACCGTCATCGACTGGAAAAACCCCACCAACAACGACTTTTTCCTCGCTTCCCAATTCTGGATTACCGGGGAAATGTACACCCGCCGCACCGATTTAATCGGCTTCATAAACGGCATTCCCCTAATATTTATCGAACTCAAAGCCTCCAAAGAACGAGTCGAACTCGCCTATCAAGACAACTTCTGCGACTACCGAAAAGAAATCCCCCAATTATTTTGGTACAACAGCATCGTTATCCTCTCCAACGGTAGCATCAGCAAAATCGCTAGTCTCACCGCCACCTGGGAGTATTTCTCAGACTGGAAAAAAATCAATAACGAAGGCGAACAAGGCATCATCTCCCTGGAAACCATAATTCGCGGAACCTGCGACGAAACCAAACTCTTAGATATTGTCGAAAACTTCACCTTATTTAGCGAAGAAAAAAAGGGTTTAATCAAACTCGTTGCCAAAAATCATCAGTATCTCGGCGTGAATAATTGCCTAGAAGCCGTACAAAACATCCGCGAAAATCAAGGCAAACTCGGCGTTTTCTGGCACACCCAAGGCAGCGGCAAAAGCTTCTCGATGCAGTTCTTTTCCCAGAAAGTCCACCGCACACTTACTGGAAACTGGACATTCGTAATTATCACCGATCGCGACGACTTAGACGACCAAATCTACAAAAACTTTGCCAAAACAGGCGCTGTCACCGAACCCGAAGAAAATGTCCGCGCCCACAGCGGCGAACACCTCAAACAACTATTGACAGAAGACCACCGCTATATATTCACATTAATTCAAAAATTCCGCACCCACAAAGGCGAAACCTACCCCAAACTTTCTGATCGAGATAATATCATAATCATCGCCGACGAAGCCCACCGTTCGCAATACGATAGTTGGGCCGCCAACATGAGAACCGCATTACCCAACGCCGGATTTATCGGCTTTACCGGAACACCCTTACTCGTGGGAGAAGAAGCCACCAAGCGCGTATTTGGCGACTACATCAGCATCTACAACTTCCGCCAATCCATCGAAGACGGCGCCACAGTTCCCCTTTACTACGAAAACCGCATCCCCAAACTAGAACTCACCAACAGCGAACTCAATGAAGAGATAGCCGATGTTATAGAATCAGCAGACTTAGATGAAGCCGAAGAGAATAAACTCGAACGGGAATTTGCGCGGGAATTACACCTGATCACGCGAGAGGAACGCTTAGAGGAAATCGCCAAAGATATAGTCAGTCACTTTTTAGGGCGCGGCTACCAAGGTAAAGCAATGGTTGTCTCGATCGATCGCTTCACGGCTGTTAAAATGTATAACAAAGTCCAGCACTATTGGCAACAGCAATTAACTGATTTACAAAACCAACTCATCACCGCCAACACCACCGAACAAGAACAGCTAACCGCCCAGATTCAATACATCACCGAAACTGACATGGCAGTCATCATTTCCTCCTCCCAAAATGAGGAAGAAATCTTTAACAAAAAAGGCTTAACCATCAAACCCCACCGCCAGCGCCTCGCAAAAGAAAACCCCGGATTAGACGATAAATTCAAAAACGCGGATAACCCCCTGCGAATCGTTTTTGTCTGCGCGATGTGGATGACAGGATTTGACGCACGCAATTGTTCCACCATCTACCTCGACAAACCGATGCGAAACCACACCCTGATGCAAACAATCGCCAGGGCGAATCGGGTATTTGGGGATAAAGTCAACGGGCTGATTGTAGACTATATCGGCGTTTTCCGCGACTTGCAAAAAGCCCTAGCAATTTATGGTTCCGCATCCGGTGGCGATGTCAGAGAAGGCGACACTCCGGTACAAGCGAAAGCCGCCCTAGTCGATGAATTGAGAAGTGCGATCGACCTTACGCTACAATTCTGTACTGAACGAGGCATCGATTTTGACGAAATCCAAACCACTACGGAATCTTTCGCCCGTATTAAGTTATGGGATGATGCTGTCGAAGCCATCCTCATCAACGACGATTCCAAACAGCGATATCTAGCACTAACTCAGAACGTTAACAAACTCTACAAAGCGATACTCCCAGACCCAGCAGCGGGCGAGTTCAATCCTAGTTTATATGCTTTTGCTGAAATTACCAAGCGCATCAAACAGCTAACCCCACAGTCGGACATTACCGAAGTCAAAGCCGCTGTTGAAGAAATCCTCGATCGGTCGATCGGTACTTTAACATATGTCATCCCCGAATCAAACCAACTCATCGACCTGGGCCAGATTGACTTTGACGCCCTCAAAGCCCAGTTTGCATCTGGTTACAAACACACCGAAACAGAGAAACTCAAAGGCATAATTAGCAGTCAATTAACCCAGATGCTACGCCTCAACAAAAGCCGGATGAATTACTTAGACAAGTTCCAGCAAATGATTGATGAATATAATGCTGGTTCCCGCAATGTGGAGATATTTTTTGCCGATTTGGTGGAATTTGCCCAAGAACTCAATATTGAGGATAAACGTGCAATATCCGAAAATTTAGCAGAGGAAGAATTAGCAATTTTTGACTTGTTGACTAAACCCGATATTACCTTAACCGAGAAAGAAAAGCTGGAAATTAAGAAAGTAGCAAAGGAACTTTTGTCAACCCTCAAGCAAGAAAAATTAGTGTTAGATTGGCGCAGGCGACAGCAAAGCAAGGCCGCAGTTAAAGTGGCGATCGAGGAAGTTTTAGACCAATTGCCCGAAAGCTACTCAACCGAAGTGTATCAGCGCAAGTGCCAAGAGGTTTACCAGCACGTTTATGAATCTTATTCTGAGGCAGGGCGCAGTATTTACACCACAGCAGCTTGAAGCAGTTGCGCTCGGCAAGTGGCGGAGTGTTGCCCACGACAAGGGGATCGAGCTTTTTGTGTTCTAACCTGAAAAGTCAAGCAGGCGACTGCTACCGACGGATCGACACGACAAAAGCTGTAATGCCTGTGGCTGTCGGTTCCACATTATGTGGAGGGCGGGCATAAGGAAAAATAACAAAATATAAGGAAATATAAGCAATCTCCCCCTCGATCGCACCCGCCGGGGAGTCAGTAATGTAGACTCTTCTGTAGACTTTTTGGCCTGCAAAGACGATCGAACCGTCCAAAAAGTCTAGGCGTTGCTGAATACGGGTATGAATTCAAGTTTTCGGAATGGCTAGAAGCCAAGTAGAGTAAGTTTTGTGACATCAAGCGAAAAGTTGATTCATACCATGAATCAGCAACGCCCAAAATCTCAGGTCACGGAGTATATTTGTCCTCCAAAAGATATCTCTCAATTTCGATGACTTTTTCGATGATGTCGAGTTCTTGGTAGAGTTGGCGGCTGTCCAGGCAGAATTGGGCGGCGGTGGTGGCGGCATCGGGTTGATGCGGGATGCGATGTTTGTAGATTTCGCCGAGGAGTTTGAGGGCATCGGCTTGAAGTCGGCGGCGGTTGAAGTCTTGGAAAGTTTGCAGGGATTGGCGGGTGAGGGATTCGGCAAGGGTGAGGTTTTCTAAGGCAGGGATTTCTAGGTAGGCCCGGGCGATGTCTAGGGTTTGTTCAGCGAGATTGACGGTTTGCCCGAGGGCCGTCAAGTGACCCAAACCCATCGCATAGGTGTTCTCGAATTGGGCGATGCGGATGGGTTGGGTGCGATCGCCGGCGGGGATGTGACGCAGGAAATCGCTACAGACGAGGCTGAGGGCGATGTAGTCGTAGGCGAGGTTTTCTCGATATTCACGATCGATATTTAGCTGTATTGCCTGTTCTAGGTGTTGTTCTGCTTGGCTTAGAAGGGAAATTGCCGCAGTACGATCGGCGGTTTCGCGGGCGAGTTGGCGCTGACTGTGGGCAATGCGTCTGAGTTGTCGGGCCAGGCTCTCAGTTTGGTCTAATTGCTGATAGAGTTCTCGGCTTTGTTGGTGATGGGTGATCGCTTCTTCATATTTCCCCCAATCTTTATAGATTCGTCCCAATTGATAGTAGGCATAGGCAATGTTGGGTCGATCGTCGAGTTGCTGACGCAGGGCTAAATTCTGTTGTGCTGCATCGAGTGCCTCTTCGTATTTACCCCACTGCCGATAGCAATCTGCCATCCAGTACCAGCGGCTAGCAACATCTTTTTCCTTGCCCAATTGCTGATACAGTTCTCGGCTTTGTTGGTGATGGGCTATCGCTTCTTCATATTTCCCCCAATCTTGATTGATTCGTCCCAATTGATAGTAGACTAGGGCAATTCTGAGTTGATCGTCGAGTTGCTGACGCAGGGCTAAATTCTGTTGTGCTGCATCGAGTGCCTCTTCGTATTTACCCCACTGCCGATAGCAATCTGCCATCCAGTACCAGCGGCTAGCAACATCTTTTTCCTTGCCCAATTGCTGATACAGTTCTCGGCTTTGTTGGTGATGGGCTATCGCTTCTTCATATTTCCCCCAATCTTGATTGATTCGTCCCAATTGATAGTAGGCTAGGGCAATTGTGAGTTGATCGTCTAGTTGCTGACGCAGGGCTAAATCCTGTTGTGCTGCATCGAGTGCCTGTTCGTATTTACCCCACTGCCGATAGCACTCTGCCATCCAGTACCAAGAGTCAGCAACATTTTTTTCCTTACCCAATTGCTGATACAGTTCTCGGCTTTGTTGGTGATGGGCTATCGCTTCTTCATATTTCCCCCAATCTTGATTGATTCGTCCCAATTGATAGTAGGCTAGGGCAATTGTGAGTTGATCGTCTAGTTGCTGACGCAGGGCTAAATCCTGTTGTGCTGCATCGAGTGCCTGTTCGTATTTACCCCACTGCCGATAGCACTCTGCCATCCAGTACCAAGAGTCAGCAACATTTTTTTCCTTGCCCAATTGCTGATACAGTTCTCGGCTTTGTTGGTGATGGGCTATCGCTTCTTCATATTTCCCCCAATCTCGATAGATTCCTCCCAATTGATAGTAGGCTAGGGCAATTCTGAGTTGATCGTCTAGTTGCTGACGCAGGGCTAAATCCTGTTGTGCTGCATCGGCTGCCTGTTCGTATTTACCCCACTGCCGATAGCAATCTGCCATCCAGTACCAAGACTTAGCAACATCTTTTTTCTTACCCAACTGCTGATAGAGTTCTCGACTTTGTTGGTGATGGGCTATCGCTTCTTCATATTTCCCCCAATCTCGATAGATTCCTCCCAATAGAGAGTAAGCATCGGCAATTCTGAGTTGATCGTCGAGTTGCTGACGCAGGGCTAAATCCTGTTGTGCTGCATCGGCTGCCTGTTCGTATTTACCCCACTGCCGATAACAATCTGCCATCCAGTACCACCGATTAGCAACATCTTTTTTCTTACCCAACTGCTGATAGAGTTCTCGACTTTGTTGATAATGGGCTATCGCTTCTTCATATTTCCCCCAATCTTGATTGATTCGTCCCAATTGAAAGTAGGCTAGGGCAATTCTGGGTAGATCGTCGAGTTGCTGGCGCAGGGCTAAATCCTGTTGTGCGGCATCGACTGCCTGTTCGTATTTACCCCACTGCCGATAGCAATCTGCCATCAACAACCAAGAGTTAGCGACATCTTTTTCCTTACCCAATTGCTGATACAGTTCTCGGCTTTGTTGGTAATGGGCGATCGTATCTTCATATTTTCCCCAGTCTTGATAGATGCGTCCCAATTGAAAGTAGGCTAGAGCAAGGTTGGGTCGATCGTCGAGTTGCTGACGTAGGGCTAAATCCTGTTGTGCGGCATCGAGTGCCTCTTCGTATTTACCCCACTGCCGATAACAGTCTGCCAAGTTGTACCACCGATTAGCAACATCTTTTTCCTTGCCCAATTGCTGATACAGTTCTCGGCTTCGTTGGTAATTGGCGAGCGCTTCTTCATATTTCCCCCAATCTTGATAGATTTGTCCCAATTTATAATAGGCTAGGGCAATGTTTGGTCGATCGTCGAGTTGCTGACGTAGGGCTAAATTCTGTTGTACGGCATCGAGTGCCTCTTCGTATTTACCCCACTGCCGATAACAATCTGCCATCCTGTACCAAGAGTAAGCAACATATTTTTCCTGGCCCAATTGCTGATAGAGTTCTCGGCTTTGTTGGTAATGGGCGATCGCTTCCTCATACTTCTCCCAAGTTTGATAACTTATGCTAATACCGCAAAGAATGTGAGCTTCCGTTTTCCGGTTGTTAAATTGTCTGACACTTCCCAATGCTTCCTGCAAGGAATTTAACGAGAAATCGTATTTTTGATGCGCTAGATAACAGATTCCCCAATACCACCACAGGATAAATAAATCAGCAGCCCGGGAAGATTGCAGCTTATCCAAACATTGCTGATAGTAATTCAAACTCCGATCGTAATCTTTGTTTTTATCGCAGGCAAAGGCTATCGCCCATTCGAGAAAACCACCTAAATCGCAATTCCCTCGTTCTTCTAAAGTTTGTAACAGGAAAATTGCTTGATCGTACTTTTTCGATCGCAAATAAGATAATCCGGTCATAAATTCTAAGGCTTGGCGGCGATCCAAATCGCAGATTGCATCTTCCAAAGCACGTTCCAAAGCAGGAGTCATCTCTACTCCCAATTCGGAGACTAAACTGAAAATTTCTCCAAACAATGATGGCGTTAACTGTTGTACGATGCTCGTCACGCCTGCAATTAAACCTTCTCCCGCTTCGCCACAAACTACATACAGCATCGCCACCCGCGCCTTATTTTGCTGCTCTTGAGAAAGCAGATCGTCTGCTGCTTGTTGCAACCTGTCTAAAACCTGTTGATTAAAGACCTCAATTCCCCGCAGCAACCGCAACAACTCCTGAGTCGGTTCATCTGCAAAATTATCCCCATCCAATCCCAAATAAGTCACTACCAGCCTCTCCACCTGCTGCCGACAGAATTTGGGCGTGACTTTGATTTCTGCCAATACCTGCCCCACAAACAGCAAATCCTGCCACAGCGAATCAGACTCCCGTGGGGCTGCCTCTGCCAGTGGATACCACACCAGCACTCGATTAGCGCCCGTTTCTTTCAGCCGAATCTCCTTCCCAGCAATATCCGGTTGATAGTCGGCTAAATGGCCAAACAACTGTTCCAACAACCGATTTACTCGTTGGCGATCCGCACTCAAATACCCCAACGCCAGCAAAATCGGCTCGTTCCACCGTGCCTGATAGCGATAGGTGTTGATAATTTTCAAAATCTCAGGAATCTCGTTATCGGCAATGTACCGCGCCGCATAATATTCCTCAAAAGTCAGGTGCATAAACCCATACACCGCCGGAGCTCGTTCTACAAATAGCCCCGTCGTCTCCCGCACCTTCCGCAAAAACTGTCGCACAAGTTCCAGTGCCTCCGGTTCCTCCACCCCCTGTAGCTCTGCCATTTTGGGCGTTAACCAGGCTTCCACCTCTGCCTGCGTCACCAACCCAGAGGGCTTCTCCTCGTGCATCTGGAACGCCAAAGGAGCCAGCAGTGCGGTGACTTCCTCTTCCACGAGGGACAGTTGCTTCTGCTTTACCCGATAGGCAATGTTGCGCCCCAACTGCCAATCTTCAATCAGGGTCTTGGTTGCCAACTGATATAACTCCACCCGTCGCTGGGGCATTTGAGTGCCGTTGCGGTGAATCAGCGCCAAAATCGTCAAAAGCAGTGGATTCGTGGCAAATCGCTTCACTCCCGGCTTAGTTTCGATCGCCTGCAAAATGCCCCGCGCTTCTCGTTGGGCCTCTCGTTCCTTCAAACTAACATCGGCTTCGGGACGTTGCGCCTCTTCGATTGCGAAACACCAGCGTTCCAGAAACTGCTTGATTTGGGCATTGCCCATCGGCGTAATTGTGAGCTCTCGAAACCGACTTCCCAGCGAAGCTTCCTGATATCCGGCAATCCGGCTGGTGATGACAAACTTATTCTCGCTGTAGTCCTTCACAAATCGATCGATCTGCTGCACCACCTGGACTCGATTTGCTCGATCGAAAACCTCATCCAACCCATCCATCAGCACCAAACAATCCCCCGCCGCCATCTTTGCCAGCAACAAGTCGGCAACCGCATCGCCATTGGCTCGATCGCGATCGCACTCCCAGTGGCGATAAAACTGCTTCAGGTACTCCACCAAACTCAAATCAGGCTGCTGGGCAAGGCGTTCGGCAAAATCGGCAATCCGAAACAAAATCGGCAACCGAATCTCTCCTAAATCCTCATCCATGCCTCCCCGCACCCTCAAATTGGGCGACCCCTCGCCAACCCTCAGAGGAGAGGGACTTACCTCCCCAGAAGGCTGGGTGGTTGGCTCATATGTAGCTTGAAGGCCGCAATAGGCGATCGCAAAATGTCGCGCCAGATAGCGCAGCAACGTCGTTTTCCCGGCTCCAGGGTCCCCTAAAATCGCACTATAGGTGTGTTTCCGCAACCCCTCCGCAAGATCTACGATTTTAGTCACGCGCTGGCGGCTGCTAGCTTCAGCACTCACAGCCAGCATCGGCTCATCTGTAAACTCGAAATCTGGGAAATCCGGTTCTCCCAATTTGTTAGGGCGACTCAGTTTGACTCGCCCTTCGCCCCTGGTAACTCGTTCTCGAAACGATTGACTCTGTTCCTCGACCCATTCTGCCTGAAGCGATACATAAATGCGATCGAGGAGAATATCCACCTGGCGGTTGACTTGCATTACCCCAGCAATTTTCAGGTAAGAGTTTTCAGCAATCAGCCACTGCAGATACGGATACAGCAGCGGATTTGACGGGGGGCGCGTCGCAAAATAGGCCACGTTCCCCCGCCAGTCCCAAAAATCCGCAGCCTGCTGGCGAAACTCATTGAGAAACGTCTCCCGACTCAGCCAAAACACCAGCACGATATTGCGATCGAAAATGCGTTCTCGCCCTAAATTCAACTGCTGCATTTCCTGTCGCAATCGGTGTCGGGGCAGGTACTCCAGCCCAAATGCCATCACTACTCTGCGCCCGGATGCGGCCTCTCCATCAAGACGGTGGAGGCAATCGAACAGCGAATCGTCACTGTAGTACAGGGTGTGGAACTCAAACGGCTCATCTAACTCCTGCAGCAACTGCACTTTAAACTGTTCCACCACCGGATGATTCGGGGCGCTATCCGGCGCGATCGCAAATAAGCTGAGGCTGCGATCGCTCAATGCCACTGCATTGACCAGTTTCGTTAATTCTGCTCGATCGCCCGGTTCTAGTTCCTGCATCATCTACTCCTTGGCTTGCTGCCAGCGTTCCAAATCAACCCACAACATCGGATTCACATCAAACCAACGCCCATATTTCTTGTCGTTGTACCCTAACACCAACTTGTAGTGCAGTAACTCATTACAAATGACAATTCTGCCGTGCTTTGGCGAGTCAAACTCATTGCTGCTCAACTTGCCCGTGCGATGCACCGCCTCCAGTTCGGGAAAATGGTAATCCTCGATCGTGTACGTTTGATGTTCTAGTCGAACCGCTTCCTCGGCAATGGGGTGATCGATCTTGCTCGCTTGCTTGTTCAATGCCACTTCGCAAGCCATCCGCGCCAAACGCACCAACTCCCGCATCACGCCCCCACTCTTCTCGCCCAGCAGATCCAGCGCCTCCGGTTCGACTATATTCGCGTAGGCATCGCCCAATTTTGCCAACCGTTTCTGAACAACCTCCTTCAAAATATGCCGTCCTACATTATCCGGATTTGTAGTCGGACGAGCCATGTCATCGCATTTAAAAACACCAATATTGGATAAATCTAGACATCTAGTAAAGCTCTCCATCGGCTGCTTAAAAGATGGAGAATAGCGCAAGGCGATCGGAATAGCATAAACAATATGGCACTGAATATCCGTCAACAACGAACTAGAAAACATCTCCAGGGCGATCGAATATTCCTTTCGATCCAAACCATCCACAATAACTAATAACTTTCGTGTCTGTCCTTGAGCGGCAGCAATAATTTCATTCACCTTGTTGATAATTTCACCCAAAACTGGTTTCACTTCCAGCGTCCGCGTCGTTTCTCGCTGAAACCCCACTTTGAGCTGTGCCCCCAAATCTTGAAACAGCTTCGGTAACTGAAGTTCGCCCCCACCCGTAACTTTATCTTGGTAAGTTATTTTTTTGAGACTTTCCAAAAGTTCCTTTTCCAACTTTTTGGGCAATTTCCAACCCACATCTGCCAGTCGCTGCACGACTTGCATCCCAATCAGCACAGCCACTTCCGCATGACCAATGTTAAACTTATCCAGCGCGGTATCCGTATCCACCCAAACAACTGTGTAATCATGCGCGCATTTTCGTTCTAGGCGTCTCAGTTCGGTGGTTTTACCGCCCCCGCGATGTCCGGCGACCAGATACTGAGCTGCATCATCGTCCATTTCCAGCAAATTTACCAAAGTATCCACCGGACTATCTTCCCGGCGCACGTAGAACTCTTCTAACTCGTTATTCATTAACGGCTCATCATGTCGGAATAGTTGATAAGCTGGTTTCCAAAATTTAATGTTACTCATTCGCGGTTCATTTTATTTATTTTTCAATTGCAGGTATTATACCAGTTAATTAAAGAGGGAGAACAGGGAACGGGAATATTTAATAATTAAGCTGTTCAGTGTTAGATTGTGTAACAGCTTTAAAAAATTTAATTAAGACAGGACTTAGGCAGGCACACTATATCAGGACTTACGCCTTAACAACCTATTTAAACCTTATCAGTATTGAAGAGTTTAGTAATATCAACTAAAACTAAGTAAATAAATAATTATCCTAGCTGTATTTGTGCAGGAGTTAGTTGAAAAAAACCCCTGCACGGTTATGCAGGGGGAAGGGCGATTACGGCTCCTCGGACAGAGATTTCTGAACTAGCTTCGAGAGCGCCGACTGAATCGGCCGGTGCTTCTGATTGGGAGTGCGGCGATCGTAACTCGCTTTAAGCATTTCTTGGCTGTGTCCCATTGCGTAGGCCAGGGAAGCTACGTCACCGTCGGGAGCTCCATTATCCAAAAAATAAGTCGCAAAAATGTCCCGCAATAAGTGAGGGGTCACTCGTTGGCCCGTCAGGGCATGAGCGGCTGCACTTAAATATTGACCCATTCCCTCTCGATTAAAAGGCTTGCCCTTGTGCTGTAAAAAAACAAAGTCGTGATTCGCACTGAATTCCAAACGTCCACAAGAATGCCACCTCCCGTCCGACTTTGTGGAATAGCCATACAGCCACGCTTCCAAGTAGTCGTAAAAACAGCGGCCGTCAGGGAACTTCACGTTGGGAATCTCTAATTCTTGGTGTCCGTAAGTCTTTCCAGTTTTATAACATTCGGCTGGCGTGTCTCGAATCCATCGACCGTTCAAGTTATATAAATAACAGTAATTCCGGTCGCGGTCGTTACCTGTAGGCAAAGGTTGGTAGAAACCGTCGGGAGGAACATCCACAGGCCGTTTGATCGGACACTTAAGAACAATTTTCAATCCCCGTAACTCTTGTTGTCGTCGTGGTGGCGAATAGGTCAAAAGCCCCCACAATACGTAGCGCTGAAAACTAGAAGCAGTTGCTGTCCCTTTTCTAACATAGCCACGCACCGATTTCGGTTGACACTCCAAGCGCAACGGCTCGACAATTAGTTTGAAAACTTCTGGCAAGTCTAGCCATTTTTTGTCCATATCCACGTCTGAAACGTAGTTTTTAAATTCTTTCTTGATCAGCGTTAGCCGTTGATGCAGCACCTCCACAGCCGGCACATCCCTGTAATCTTTAGAACTGGTTTTTTTGTGGTATTGAAATTTCGCCACCGCCAATATTACTGCCAGATAGGTGTGATGAGTGTTTGGGCTTTTGGTATCCCGTTCTTCAGTCAAAAAATTGCAAAATTCGCAAACCCAACAATCTACATAATCTCCTGCCTTGGCAGCCAGTGCAATCGCAGCTTCTTTAGAAACTGCATACTTGAGTTCGACCGACGGAATTAAGGTATTTAAACTCAACTCCTCTAGCGGCACTTTTAGATGAGAATGAACCCAACCCAACACTCGAAAAATCACAGTAATTTCGTGGTGAGCAATGTTTGCTTTTACTGGTTCATCTGGTCTGTTGGGCCAATGGATTGCGGTGCGAAACTGGTAAAAAAGGTCAGTTTCAGCTTTTAACTCTTGTGATATTTGCTCCGCCCGCAACCCATAAGGTGGTAAGTTGGGGCGGTTCACTAGCAAAGTTTTCGCCATTGGGCCATAGTTCTGATGGCGACGGGGACAACAATCAATAACTTTGACGGGGGAGGTATTACCGGGGTACCACTCTTGCTTCGTACACCAGGTAATCAACTGCTTCAGTCGCGATCGGGAAACATTTATACTATCGGCCGAAGGTTGCAACAGTTTAAAAGTTTTTTCTTGCGCTTCTAATAATGTTGGAAGTTCTTCCACGCTAAGGCTTTGTTTGAAAACTTTTGCTCTCTCCGTTTCGGCGCCAGTAGGTTTGCGTCCCTTGAAAGGCTTCATTCCAAATCCCGGTAGCGTGTACCGATTAATCGCAGTTTCGGTTTGGTTCGCGATTTCTTGCGCTTTTTTTAGTGGGTGATGGCTCTGAAGGTAAGCGCTATAGAGCTGCATGACATCGCTCAAAAAGAGATTTTCCGTCATTTATAAGTCCTCGTGAAATGAAAGTTTTTGTGTTCAGGTGGGGCGTAAGTGCTACGCATTTTTGGGGAAAGGATTTCAAAAATTCGTTTTTATTAGTATTGTACTATAAAACCTTTTGTACACAAGGAATGCAGTGTTTTATATACAGATTAATATCGGTTAAAAACCATACCTAATAACGTTTTTGTATGCGAACAATCCCATTTTTTATAAATAAGATTGCAAGCTGCTTATTAACGTTTAAAAACGCCCGGTCTTGTGGATAACCTAACTCTTTACTACGCATAGGAATTCAAAATCTCGCTCCCCAGAATCCGACCTTTTACTGGTAAAATCTTGAAAATTAGGTCTTGCGATCAGCTAATCCTTTTCAGGTATGGCCTTTCAGCTTTTGCGTTCAAGCTGGCCTCGCGCAAATCGTTCCACAACTTCCGAGCGCGAAATACTGTGCAATTTTGCCAGGGTATTCAATTCGTTGATAGCCACTTGGGTTAGACTGAAGTTGAAAGGCTTCTTGATTTCGTCGTACATTTCTGGTTCATTCCTCATGCTTTTTTTTTTAGCTTTAGCCATGTCAAAACTCCTGTCTGATTAAATGAAGGAAACTTTCAATTGATTTCGACGTAAAAAAACACAAAAAAAGGAGTTCGGGGAACTCCTGTCAGGATTTGGTATTTTATTTAGTTATTGGCTGTAAAGCGTTGAAAAAGCCAACACTTTCCAGACAAAGTTATTGTCGAAATTTTAAAGAAAGTTATGAGTGCTAAGTTCGGATGAAAATTAGCGACATACGAACTATTATAGCGTACTAAATTAACATTATTATCCCGATGAAAATGTCAACCCACATTTCGCACCCCAACTAGCACATACACTGGCGTAGTTTCTAACATGGCGGGCCCCCTTCCCAGCGAGTTTGGTCAGAGAAGGCCAAAACCTCGCTCCATCCCCCTACTTCTTCTATCAGGATTCGGTACTGGCTACCGTCCGTAGCAGCTAAGAAGGAAGCGCGCACCCACTTACCCCAGCGCTGCACCCAGCCCAGTCTTCCTATGGGTTGTGTTTCTGTACGTTCTGACAGGGTTCTAATGGTTGAGTTTGTTGTCACACTACTCATTTCTTCTTTATTTATAGAAGGTGCTGTGACAGACGCCGATTTTGAGGTCAAATCGCTAGAACCCTGATTCTGAGAGGATTTAGTTTGTAGTGTGACATCAGACTCAACCGCTGCGATGCCTTTTTGCTGGTACTCGAATAAAGCTAGTTCATCACGCTGCACCCAAGCCTCAAAAATTTGAGCGCGCAAACCTTCAGGCTCGCAGATTTTTTCTCTGTTCTGGTCTAGGGAGACAAGTTGGGAGTCGTAGACGTTCTTTTTTTATGTGCCTTGGCCATAAAAACTTCTTTTTTTTGTGTTTAAAATCCCCTTTCATCCCCGGATTGAAGTCACGGGGATGAAAGGACGTTGCAGGATTTATAACATTACGACACATTCTTTACGGCTGGTTCTGGTTTGGCTGCGGATTCAATCAGGCTCTCCCCCACAATCTCGACTACAGCAGCCTCGGTGACTTCGCCAGCGTTGACAGCGGCTTCTAAACATAATTCCCTCATCACGTCGGCGACGGATTCTAAAACCAAGCCATTAATGTTGGTCGCTTTTGTTGGCTGACATCCAGATATTTCGATTTCGCTGTCAAACTCAATCCGACACAGCCCGCCACTATATACCTCAACTATTCGAGCCAGCTTTCCCCTGAATTCCTGAGTACCAATATACTCTGGCGAAACTTTCACTCGATCGCCGGGGGTGAATTGGATCTGAGGCGCGATCGGTACTTTTGCCTCACCCGCACCAGTTTTGACTTCACCCGCATCAATACCCGCACCGATTCCGCAGCTAGAATCCTTGATTTCTAAGGGTTCCGCACCACCCGCACCAGTTTCGGCAGGTTTTACTTTTTTTGCTGTGAAATTTTCGGGAAACTCATTGCAATTGTCAGTTTCCCAACCGACATCCTGTTCTAATTTTTTTTGATTTTGCTCAGAGTTGGAAAAACTGGTGCGGGTGGTGCGGAGGCCTTGATTTGTAAGGGTTTCTTGGTGCGGGTGGTGGTGCGGAACTGGTGCGGAACTGGTGCGGGTATCGACAAAACTGATGCCCGATAGCGCGGCAACAGACCGTTTTGAGGTGGCGTTGTATACCGTGGTGCGAGTTGCTTTTGGGAATAGCTGCTGAATTCGAGCGAGTACCTGATTAACCCCCTTAACGTTGCTGTCGCCTCTGCGTGGTTGGTCGAGCCACAATGCCTTAACTTTGTCGTTGGTCGTGGTTTCGTATACCAGCGTCCCGTTGTCTTGATACCACTGTTCTAGGCGAGCCCAGATATCACTAGCGGTAAGGATATTGTTAGGCGAGTAATCCAATCCCATATCTTGCGAGAATTGGAACAGGTGAGAATTCTCTGCCTGAATCGCGGCCATAGCAGCCTCGGTGGCTGCGTAGTCGATGCCATCAGACATCAGTGCTACCAGAGCGTCAAGGACTTTGTTTAAGAAGGCTGGCAACACTTCTGTCTTCAAAAAGTCGGGGTCATATTTGAATCGCGGGTCGGCTTCAATCTCGCCGCGTGTTGGGTCAGCGTTGATTTTGAAAGTTTTGTCAAAGCTCAGCACACCATATCGGGACTTAATCGCCTCTAGGCTTCCCTGCATATTGGGCGTGTCGTTGCAGTTAAAGATAGCGATCGCTTTAGGGGTAAAGTCTTCTTCGTCTTTTCCTTTGCCTTCGCGAGACAGCGTATCGCCGGTAACAAAGGCTTTTAGGCTTTGAATCCTGTCTAGTCGCGCTGTTTGAGCATTTTCGCTGGCCCAGTTGACTCGACTGTTGGCAGTACGGGCTAAGGGAAATTTGCGGCCCTCATCGTAGGATGCAAAGTCAGAAAGGGTGGCGGCCGTCATCCCGATACGTCCGTACATCAAGCTGACAATCTCCCTAAGCGTGTCTTTGCCGTTGGAGCCGTAGCCTTTGAGAAGTAACGCTCGTACCATACGGCCTTTATACTTGCGGACTGTCGCTAAATCCAAACTAGCAGCAATAGTTTTTAAGAAAATGTCTCGTTGCGGGGCACTGAGAACTTCCATCAGTCGATCGCAATCCTCGGTAGGAGATTCTGGGTTGTAGGTTGCCAGTGGTTCGTAGGTGTAATAGAAATCGGGACTATGTTTGACTAACTCCCATCTAGGAGTAGGAGCTAGTCTTACAGCAGCAGCCTCCCAGTGCAGTTTCAAGACACCGTTAGTACAGTTCAAGCCGGGGGGATTGAGTAAGTCAGAATTGATTTCTAGTCGCATCTTCGCCCACTCTAAAACTTTCTTGGCTGAGGCTGGGTTGGCGAATGGGAAAGTCACTTCTTTCTTTTTTTCATCGCCGACAAAGACCGGGAAGCTGTTGCAGTAGGAGGCAATACGCGGGCGTTGCTCGGAGTCGGGCGAATACTTGTAATGAGTTCCAGTCCAGTAGTAGAGCTTGCCGTCGGCACATATCCAAGGTTTGTCCTCGAATAGAAAACCTAGCGCTTCCTGATTAAATTCAAGTTTTTGCCTTGGGCTGTCGTCGTCATAACTGCGAGCTTCCTCATCCATTTGGTCAAGAGTGGCATCGTCAATCGGCGACCCCGCAGCTTGTCTGTGAATCTCTTCCTCTAACCGCCGAATAAATTCCTCTGCGTCCATATTGTCCAAAACCTCCTTAATATCTCCTTTATCTGGGATATCAGGATAGATGGCAACTGGGTCAATCACGATGCAGGGGAATTGCAGGCGATCGCATACTGACTGAATTTGACTGCCTTTTTTGACCCCCGTAGAGTCGTTATCCCGTAGCTTCGCGAGTACGATGTTTTTGCCCGTTGCCCGCAGCGCTTCAACAGCTCTGGTTATTTCGGCATCGTTCCATTTACACCCCTGTAACGTTAAGGCTGCTATGCCGATACCCCGTGCAAGTTCTACGTTTGGTTCACCCTCAAGCATCAGGACTACAACGACTTCATCGTCTGGTACGCCCTTCAAAGTCTTGACTACTTCGTTAGTGCGGTAAGCAGGCCAAGGCTTATCACCCTTGTTCCAGACTCGTTTACCGTTGATGTCAATGTGAGCTTGCCGGTAAGTTTTGTCGCGTCCTTTTGGGCTGTCTGAATCGGGCCACTCAAATCTGTAAACTTGCTGCGTGTCGCTGTAACTGTAGGTGATTAGTACGGCGCTAGCAGGTACACCCTCTGGAATGTATGTGGGTTTCTGAGATTCGGGCCCACGTTGCGAAGCTGGTAGCCTAAGAAGTTTTGAATCCGCTGGAATTGGGGTGGGTTTTGGCTGTTTTTTGTTGGTTTTCGTGGCGATCGGACGCTGGCTGCTGTGTTGATCGCTATTGCCCCCACGCTCTGCCAGAACTTCAGCCCACGGCTTGATAGCCTCTCGGATAGCTTTGTTCTCGCAGTCAGAGGTAAAGCAGTGGTACTTCCCAGTTTCGGACTCAATCTGTAGGTTACGTCCGTCACACACAGGGCAAACATATTTGTCTTTGCCCTTGCCCGGTGACAGTCGATCCAGGTGGTCGCGGATGTCGAATTTTTTTTGATCAAGTTGGTGCATAATGGAAAAGTGACCACACCTGTGGTGTGGCAATTTCTAATTTGTTTTCTTTTTCCGGTCAAAGAAGTGGGAAAACAAAATTAGGAGATCTTTTACTTAATTAAGTAGTAGCTTAAAAAAACAACAGCTTCTGAGGCTATGGCTTTAGAAGTTTTTTTTTGCTTTTTCTACTAGCCAAATAATAGCAAATTGATCCTACCTGATACTGATGCAGCTCAACCTGGAGACACGATCGTAGTTTACGCAACCTTGCCAGAAGGAAAGGCGATCGGCACAGTCAAAGTGGTGAGACATGAATCGCTGACTGTCGATCGACTGTGGCGCGAATCTGAGCAAGGCAAACTGGCAAAGGTATCGTGGCAACAATTTGACGCTTACTACACCAATCAGGAATCAGGTATTGGTGTTTGGGTGAGCGCTCCCGAACTCTTTCCCAGTCAGATCGCCCTCCCCCAACTTCGGCAAAACTTTGGTCAGCGCTGGCAACCACCGTAGCAGATTCAACAGCTAACCCATGAACAGATAGCCGCACTGAACATCACTCGCTGAACATCGCCAACACAACCGAGCGCTACCTTGTCCTAGATGAACCGAGCCGGACTGTGTTATCGGTGATTTGATTGAAACAAACAGACATTAGCTCTAATAAAAAGAAGCCTCCGGGAATTTCCGGGGGCTTCTTTTTGGAATGTGTCGCCGCTGCTGAAATGACTTGTCTATTGTACCGATCGCCCAAGCTCCAGAGCCGCTATACTGCGGTAATTGGGGCAAAGACTCATTGCCAATTACCAATTGCAAATTACCCATCGTGTAGAAAAAGCCCTCTGACATTTCGGTCGGAGGGTTTTTTGTTTGGGGCGATCGGGCGATCGACCTTCTAATCTTCTGTTGCTTCCAAAATTTGCCTAAGCTTGGTCATAGTATTTTTGGGTAGCTTGGTATCTTTTGGCAGGAGAGTCCTAAAGAAGTTCATGACTTCGCCAGCTTTATCGGATAAGTCGATCACTGGTGCTGAATTCTGTTCGACTTCATCCAATCGTTTTTGCAGGTCGGAAAGTTGGGCCTCGACTTGCTGGCGATCGGCCTGTTCGGCTTCGAGTTGCGATCGCAATTGCCGAATATCCTCTCGCAGATTATCCGCCACTGTGGTACTAGATTCTAGAAGCAGGGCGTAGTCTGCGCGGGCTTCTGCTAATTCTTGTTCAAGGTCATCCGTTACCCGCTTATTAGCACTGAGAAGCGCAGAGTAATTCTCGTGCTCGGTCGCTAAGTCTTGCTTCAGTTTTTCGTTCTCTGCTCTCAGGTTGCCTAATTCGTTAGACAACTCTGTTTCTACTACCGTGTCAGGCTTGAGCGCTGCTGATTCAGAAACACTCAAGCCGAGACTTTTCCCAGCAGTTCCTCCATTGCCCGCAACCGTACCTCAAGAGCATCTAGGCGACCGTTAGGCGCGTTATCTGCTACTGCTTTAGGTTCCCCATCTCCTACCTTTTTAGGTTCCACATTAGTTAACCCTTCTGCTACTTCCTCCAACCGGGCGATACTCAACCCTTCAGCTTTGCCTATGTACTTTTTATGTACCCGCCCCTCTATTTTTCTACTACCGTACCAGTAGCCTATACCTCTCGTTTCTTGCCTGCGGGCGGTGAAAGGTTTGCTGCCACGAGAGGACTCAAACCTAAAAGAAGTAGAGGAATCGAGCCACTCAGCGCCTTCTGTAGATTCAAGATTAAACGCCCTTCCGTCGGGTAGCTTAACTACTCCTTGTGATACCGCTGGGATTGATTGTTGTGCCATGTTGGGTATCTCCTAATTCGTTTATACAACCCTCTCGTTAGGCTACCAATTTAAGCATTCTAACGGTAGTAGATTACATATCTTATTCTACGTTGGGTATCTCCTAATTCGTTTATACAACCCTCTCGTTAGGCTACCAATTTAAGCATTCTAACGGTAGTAGATTACATATCTTATTCTACGTTGGGTATCTCCTAATTCGTTTATACAACCCTCCTATTAAACTACCGTTTCAAGTGTCCTAACGGTAGGAGATTACGTATTTTATTCTACTTAAAAGGTTGCATAAGCCATCCGTATTTGGTTGCCCACATCCACGCACTCGCCCGTGTATACGCATCCGCACGCCCGTGTATATATGTAACCTATGGGAAAGCCAGTCCCTCTTATGCCACTTTTGACAAACTTTGACACAAGCGTTGCCCTGTCTGCATTTTGCCATATATCCTACTTTTATGTAACCCCGTAACTGGTAAATTATAGGAGCCTATAGTAGTACACATAGCCGACCGCCACAGCCACAGTACCCGCGCCCGCACCAACTACACCGTATGCTCCCCGCCCGGATAAAATCAATACAGTGGTTAAGGTTCAAGTTACACCTACTGCACCGACCGAGCCAGAACCTTTACACGGAGACAATATTGAGCAGGCGCTACAGGAGGGGGATATTGAGCAAGTCCTAAACAAAATGCCGTTGCCATCGTTGCGCTCGCTCGCCAAGTTGAAAGGCATGGATGCACACGGCACTAAAGCCAATCTCGCTCGGAGGTTGAAAGCCCTGGTCACAGAGTCCGACCGGCCGGCTGCCAGTTTGTGAGCCGCAGTAACCCGCTCCCTCTCTAAAAGGATGGGGCTATTTTAGAATGTTTGAATATGACATAACCCTACTAATGTAGTATTGAAGAATGCCCAAAATGACTCTCGCAGCTTCCAATCCACCGGCTCCACAGGTCATCGCTCCCGGCACGGACAATGCCCAAATAATTGATTTGTGGGTTCACGGCAAGTCGAAAAATACGGCGGATCTCTACCGTCGCGTTGCAACAGAGTTGTTAACTACCATTGACAAGCCTCTGCAATGGCTTACTCTGCAAGATTTTCAAAGCTTCTCTGATACGTTGGAAGGAAAGGAGCTATCCCCTTCCTCCCGTCGTACCTATATATCTGTTGTCAAAAGTCTACTATCTTTCGCTCACCGCACTGGTCTGATTCCAGTTAATGCAGCGACTGCCTTGACTACGCCAAAACCGAAGGATACACTCTCGCAGAAAATCCTCTCTGACCTCGAAGTGATGATGATGATTGCTTTGGAGCCGTGCGATCGGAACAAGCTTGTCCTCAAAACCTTTTACTACGCTGGACTCCGGGCTTCGGAATTGTGCGACTTGAATTGGGAGGATTTGACCCCCAACGGTGAAAACGGGCAACTCTTGATTTATGGCAAGGGCGACAAGACTCGCGTTGTTCTGCTGCCAAAGACTTTATATATGGAAATTTTGAACAGCAGAGGAGATGCAGGGAATTCTGAGCCGCTCTTCAGGAGTCGCAAAGCTACCAACGGCGGCCGCTTGCACAGGGGTTCGGTGACGCACTTGGTCAAGGAAGCTGCTAAACGCGCGGGAATTTCTGAGAAGGCTAGCGCTCACTGGTTGCGGCATTGTCACGCTTCCCACGCTCTCAACCGGGGGGCACCCATTCACTTGGTATCCCAAAGTTTGGGCCATGCGTCGGTTGCCACGACTTCTAAATACTTACACGCCAAGCCGAATGATTCGAGCGGTCTGTATCTGATAACTTAGCGGGCGATCTGATGGGATCTAAGTGGAAGGCGTTGAGGAAAAGACAGCCCAAAACTGCTCGATCTAAACTATCCATATTTATCGTATATACTTCTCTAATAATTTCATCTAAAACCCTATGTTTATTCCATTGATTATCGCTTTGTCACAGCCTGTTAATCTAGCACAAGCTCAACCTTGCAAACTCTCGGTAATGGGCGATAAAGAAACCAACAAGTGTCCACTTTCAACAGGAATATTCGCCTCAAAGGAATGGACAATTAAGCTTTCTTATTGGGAACCTGGAGCTTATGTTCTTAAAGGGATAAATCGAGTTAACGGCAAAAAGATTAACGCTTCAGGATTTGAAGTAAGAGGAACTGTAGAGCGACCACAATATCCATTCAGTGAGGAAATAGGAGAGACTTTGTACCTGGTCACATTTCAAAGGGGTGACCGAAACACGATTCGACTCGAAATTTTTGCAGATACTGTTCCCGTTTACAACCAGTTGCTCCATAAAACATCTTCTAACGACCCATTTTTTGGACGATAGAAAGAGTATTTTAACCCTGCTTTATGGAAACAGAACCCCTATTTGTCGCAGCAGGCGATCGCCTTCGGCAACCGCTAACAGAGTGTCGGCTGGTCTTTTTAGTCAAAAAAGCAGAAATCAAAACGAATCAACCGGAATCAAAATGCGTCAAGTTTTAATCCCTGCTAACGTTTTAGGGCTTTAGTGGAGGTTTGCAGTAATGCAGTAAGTAACGAAGGAGTTTCAATCCCTGATAGGGTTTTAGGTGGTTTTTGACGCTTAACGCCATAGAAATTATCTCAGCATATCTCCGGGATGAATCGGGGTATAGATTTCTAATTCCTTTTTGGGGTTTACTCTTCAATCATCTCCAAAATTGCCTCAATGTCTGCGAGTGTTGCCGCTGATTTCTTACGCTTGGCTTTGAGCCTGTTTAATAGGTCAGCAGCCTCTGGTAGCTCAATTTCAGGGCGTCGAGTATGGTACAGCTCAATCCTCATGTCACTCACTAAATTTTGAAGTCTCTTACATTCACCCTTTAATCGCTTTATTTCATCAACTGAACCGCTTGTATCAGGCAATTGAGACTGTTTTTTGTCTACTTCGGAACCACTACGGCTATCGGCTGTGTCACGCGGTTCGATTTTTTTGTCAAGTTGTCGGGCATAATCTAGAGTAGCGTCAGCCAGGGCGATCGGAACTCGAATGGTGCGAGTTGGGCCGCTCTGCCAAGCAGCTTTAAAGCGGGAATCTTTGATTGAGTCTTCGTGTCCTTTAGGGTTAGGCATAACAAATAAATCCCTTGTGTCAAGCGTTTCATTTAGTCTAGCAAGAACGCCTAGTAGTTTCAAGCGCGTGACACACGAGTTTTTGGTGTCCTCAGCCGGACGGGCAGGCGGCTATTTTTCCGATGGCCGATTTTTTAAATTGTGACGAAGAAGAAGACTATGGCGGCCAGTCGTAAAAATCCCGCTAGGAACTTTAGGCGAAGATAGGGTAATTTCCCACTCACTCCAAAACCTTGTTCTAGGCGGGGAAACTCAAATTCCCAGCCACAATTTGAACCCATTATTGTATTTTTTGATTAAAAAATCAACTTATGGTTGAAGTGGGTATATAAATTTAGAGCGCTGAAATCCTTATTCGCCAGCCTCAACGATTTACAAAATGAAAAATTCTCTATCTCAAATCTTAATTTTGGATACTGTCACCCTGATATTACAGCACTTCCGGGTGTTATGAGGTACAATAAGAATAGATTAAAAAAATATACCAATGAAAGCATATTCAGTAGAT
>NZ_JAUBRO010000070.1:0-25351 GCF_036701945.1 Microcoleus sp. MON1_C1
CTTCATCGGGATTAACCTCCGTCCACTCTACTTATTCCTCTTTTACCATGATAACCATTAGTCTTTCAGCAACGCCAAGAATTCTATAGGTTAGGGCGATCGCGCCAACAGCAGCAGTAGAGGCACAATCAAAAAGTGCGATCGCTACTTGGTCTAAAGACTGTGTTTTTGCCCAAATCTTAATTTCCCGTACAGCTTATCAAAACCAATGTTGAGGCACTTACCATGATTCAAATCATACCTGAATTAGTAACATTCGATTAATTCATTGACGGGTATCCAGAGAATTCAGAACACCGCTACGAACTGCACAATGGAGAAATTCTTGAGATACCAAAAGCTACAGGCAAACATTCTACAGTGGCCGGTTTTAGCGCACGGAAAGTCGGAACTGAAATTGAGCGTCTTAACTTGCCCTACTTCATCCCCAAAGAATGCGTCATCAAACCCATGCGCCAGGAATCGGGGTATGAGCCAGATATCATTGTACTTAACGAGCAAGCCATTGGAAACGAGCCGCGATGGGAGAAATTATTAATTATCACAATGGGTTTATCAGTTCCCCTAATTGTAGAAGTAACTACCACTAATTGGGGTGATGATTATGCCCTAAAGCTTGAGGCATATGAGTCAATGGGTATTCAAGAATATTGGATTGTAGATTATCTAGGATTGGGTGGCAGACGGTTCATTGGCAACCCCAAGCAACCAACCTTTTCCGTTTACCAACTAATTGACGGGGAATACCCAGTCAAACTGTTCCGAAGGGGCGAGTGTATTGAGTCCCCAACTTTCCCAGAATTGAAGCTGACAGCGCAGCAGGTGTTTGCAAAAGGGAATTGAGGTGGCTGCTTATGCTAATGTCCGAGTAGGGGTATTCGATTAAAGATGCGATCGCGCGCATCTGCTGTATCTTGTATAGAGGCGATTCATCGCGTCTGGGGAGCAGAGCAATTAGCAAGCAGCCATTCCCAATACCCTATTCCTTAATCTAAAATCTAAAATCTAATGAAGCTAGGACAGTGGATGGGTTTATTAGCCCTCATCGCATCTTGTTACATCCTGTGGCAAATCAGGCAGGCCCTACTGCTGCTATTTGCCGCCGTCGTCTTAGCCACCGCCTTAAACAGGCTAGCACGCTACTTGCAAAAATTCGGACTCAAAAGATCGATCGCCGTACTCTTATCAGTCAGCTTCCTAGTCCTCATCTTCGTAGGATTATTCCTCATCATTGTACCACCCTTTGCCGAACAGTTTCAACAACTTACCCAAAGAGGCCCTCAAGGAATAGCAAAATTAAATGAGTGGATCGATCAGATTGAAAGTCGCTTTTCGGGACAAATTGGTCAGCGCCTACCGAATCTTGATATTAACGACATTATCCAACAACTGCAACCCCTATTCAATCAACTCGTCGGCGGTGCAGGAGCCTTTGTCGGCAACACCTTAGGCGTTATTCTCAGCTTTTTGCTAGTTATAGTTTTGACCTTGATGACATTAGCAGATCCTTTATCTTACCGCCAAGGATTTATTCAACTATTTCCCTCTTTTTATCGGCGGCGAATCGAGGGAATCTTAGATGAATGCGAAATAGCCCTCGGTCGATGGGTAATCGGTGCTTTAATTAGCATGAGCGTCATCACTTTTCTCAGCCTAATTGGTTTATCAGTATTGCAGGTTCCCCTAGCCCTAGCTCACGCTGTTTTAGCAGGCTTGCTGAACTTAATACCCAATATCGGACCCGGTTTGAGTGTCATTCCTCCAGTGACTATCGCACTTTTAGACTCTCCCTTAAAATCAGGTTTTGTGTTCATCCTCTACTTTCTAATTCAACAATTTGAAAGCAACCTCCTCACCCCTTACGTTATGGCGCAGCAAGTAGCGCTATTGCCCGCTGTTACCTTAATAGCTCAAGTATTCTTCGCCACCTTCTTTGGGTTTTTAGGACTATTGCTTGCCCTTCCTCTCACCGTTGTCGCTCAAGTTTGGGTTAGAGAAGTTTTAATTAAAGACATTCTCAACCAGTGGCAGACCAATCCCAGACACCTAGCAGCCATCGACACCGCTATTCACGAGGAGTACGAATCTATAGGAGTAACACATAGCAAGCCAGAAAGCCTGCCAGAACAAAAATTAGAAATCCCAAATAATACCGAAAGCCACACTCCTGAAAATCAATAATTGAAATCGATCCATGATGACTGTTGCACCCCTTGAGACTCCCAGTTTAAAAACTACTCAAAAAGTGGTTTTACCAAATATCAGTTAGCCAACTTATCCGACCTTATTGGTAGAATCTAGAGATCGCAGAGCCTCTAAATTTCCTTACAGTCGAGGAGTGCTAGAAATCATGATACCGTCCGAGTTGCACGAAAACATAAATTGCGTGCTAAAACGCATCGTTACCGCTTTAACTTAAGAGTTAGACTTAAGAGTTAAAGGATTTAGTTCGAGGAGTTGAAATTGCTCCGATTTACAACAAGGTGCAGAACAAGATTCATGTTTTTCTCTCCAAAATGTTGAGAGTAGTCTAGGTAAAAAAAATTGGAATTTCAAACGATGGGCCGCCCGCTTTAATCATTAAAGTCGATCTTACCAGTGTATCCTCGAATCGATTATCAATTTATCACCAGCTAGGAATTATTGAAAGTGGGCGATAGAGGGGAGGAACTGTCGAAATTTACCAACTTCAAAAACCCAGATATGTTTTTGGCGCATACAGTCTCGCATTTCCAATTATGCCTGCAACCTTGCTGAATCATCTAGTACAAATGCCAGAAACTCAGGACAATAATGCTCTTGTCCGGTATTGGCGGCAGTCGGTGAGGAAGCAATTGCAAACACAGAGTTTGTAGCTAATTTATAGCGAAGACCAATAAGGAGGTCGCTCGCCAACACTGCATTCGCTCGATCGACATTCCATCACACTAAAATCTAAATCTAAAATCTAAAATACTCTTATGAGATCGATCGACGAAATCAACGATAAAATCAGCCAGGGCAAAGCCACAGTCTGGACAATCGAAGAACTCAAAACTAGAGTTCAAGAAACCAGCATTACCCAAGCAGCCAAAGAAGTCGATGTGATTACCGCAGGCACCTTCGAGCCGATGGAATCCTCCGGTGCAATCATCAACCTCGGCCATACCGACCCGCCGATAAAAATCCGCCAGTGCTGGCTAGACGGCGTTTTAGCCTACTCCGGCTTCGGGGCAGTAGACCTGTACCTGGGAGCCACCCAAGTAGCCGAAGACGGCGAAGAATCCCGGGAACGGGGCGGCGGACACGTCATCGAAGACCTGATTGCCGGGAAACCCGTGCAGTTGCGAGCCTTGGGGCAGGTAACAGACTGTTACCCCCGCGCCTCCTTTGAAACCACGATTACCCGCGATACCATCAACCAGTTTTATTTATTCAATCCCCGCAACGCATATCAAAACTTTATTGTTGGCGTCAACGGGGGCGATCGCCCGCTGTTCACTTACCTCGGGCCCCTGCAACCAAACCTCGGCAACGCCGTCTACTCCAACCTTGGAGCCATGTCTCCCCTGCTCAACGACCCCGACCTCCAAATCATCGGCATCGGCACCCGCATCTTCCTAGGAGGCGCTCAGGGCTACATCACCTGGGAAGGGACCCAGCACTTCCCGCTGCAAAAACGCCAGCCCAACCGCACCCCCATCGGCCCGGCCGCCACCCTCGCACTCATCGGCGACGCCAAACAGATGAACTCGAAATGGGTGCGCGGCTGCTACTTCAAAAACTACGGCCCATCCCTGATGCTGGGAGTCGGCATCCCCTTTCCCGTCTTAAACGAAACCGTCGTCGCCAACTGTGCAGTATCCGACAAAAAAATAGTAGCGCCGGTGGTAGATTTCTCTATCCCCCGGCGCGTTCGTCCCACCTTCGGTTTAGTCAGCTATGCTCAATTAAAGACTGGTCGCATCCTGATAGAGGGCAAACCTGTGCGGGCCGCCCCCCTTGCGAGTATGTTTCTGTCCCGGCAAGTAGCATTGGAATTGAAGCAGCAAATTGAAGCGGGTCAATTTACCCTCACGGCCCCAGTTGCTCCCCTACCCACTGACAGAGTATTTCTCCCGCAAGATTTGTGGGGCGCCCAAGTCCGGCTCGAATAAAGGATTTTAGATTGGCGATTTAGCGGTTGTAAATTAGTCTTGGACACACTAATCTAAAATCTAAAATTGGTTCATTCCTCGATCGGTTTAGGCTTCTTAACCGGCTTAGGAAGAGGTTCCTTGGGGACAGGCGGTGCTGCTGCTGCTGCAGACTTGATGTTAGGACGGCCTACAGGAGCACCGTCACCGCGCGGCTTAGGAGTAAACGGACGCTTCCCTCCTCCTTTGAAGCCACCGGGCGGCTTGCTGCCAGGGGGGAATTTCCGCTTCTTAATCGGCAGGGCGCCAATATTATTGGCTTGCTCAATCATCAGACTGTCAGCTTTCAATTTGACGTGGAAATCCCAAAAAAACCCGATCGCTTTTGTTGCTAAATCTCCCTTGAGTTTCAGTTTAAAAAACTTCATCTTGTCGTCATTCTTGCGGGGAGCTTGCTTGATTTTGACGATGACATACTTTTCTTCGTCTTGGGATTGATAAATCACCTCACCTCTAATCGAAAAATAGCCATCTTCAACATCAGGTTCCGAGGGAGGCAAAGATGCGGTCGATGCTTCGCCGCTAGCCTCAATCTCCGCTGCTTCCTGATTTTCCTCATCAGAGGACGGTTCGGGAGGTTTCTTAAGCGTTTCCGGCTCCCAAACTCCCATAATCTGGGCGTGCAAGTTCCCGTCTTCTTGCCTGGTGCGGGGATAGACCACCCACAGGTGTTCTTGTTCCAGATCCAGGTGATTTTTGACTAAACTCATGACTCTACCCAGCAAAACTGCATCGATGGCAGTTCCGTCGGCAGCTATCAGCATACCCCGGGTGAATTGCTCTTCTGATTGCGTGTAGCGGCCCCGCACCAAACCAACAGCTCGGTACTGTCTGGGTTCGCTGGGGGGGGGGATGGGATGTTGGCGCATGACGGAGGGTATGTCCTCATCGGCCGGACTTTCGTTAGCGGGTGGCTCGGCGTTTGCGGCCGGTGCGACTGCTAGGGCTGGAGTATCGCTGACAGGTGTCGAAGACGCGGCAGGCGCGGGTGCAGGAGCATTGCTGGGCTGGTCTTGTGGCTTTGTTGTGTCCTTGTCGAGGGCAGAACTGTAGCGTGGTCGTTGCAGCCTATCCTTGGACGCTGGGGCGTCTGTTGGTGTTGCCGGTTGATTTTCGTCAACAGGTGCAGCCGACGCCGAAGGCACCGAACTTTCGTCTGGTGTCTCAGGAATGGCATCTGGATCATTAGGCGGATTGACGGCCTGTTCGCTGGGCTGAGCCTTGCGAGTTGAAGTAGATTTGGACGATTTGGAAGACCGGTTGGGAGAGGGGTTCATAAAAACTCCTTGCAGCGGAGACACATCCCTTAAGGGAAATTAGGAATAAACTGAAGAAACTGCTTTAAAAACTACTAGCACCAGACTTGGGGCTTGCGCCCGCAGGTCTGGTTGTGACCCGTCAACGCCAACTTTCAACGCTACGAGTGCCGATCGGTTCGCTGGCTGCTAAAATCCTTGCGATCAAGGACTTTGGCAGTTGCTGACCGATCGATCCTGCGATCGCGCTGAGCTGGAGTTGCTGGCTAATAGCATTTAGGATATTCAGCTTGCCTATTTTACTTAATCCAATTACCTAACGGCCTGATCCGCCATATTTTCGGTAATTTTTAGCTTGACCAGACTAAATTGGACAGACACCGCAGTCCTTGGGGCTGCGGGTCTGAGTGTCCAAAATTGTTTAGCTAGCATGGAGTTGTGGGTCTGTTACCATATTAGCTGCAAGTAAAAGGCTGCTTTGTCCGTTCGGACTTTGAAGTTAAGAACTTTTATGGTTGCATGGATCTAGTTAAATGGCAGATGCTCCCGGGCAATGCCTTAATTCTTAGAAAATAGTACATTTTAAGCTGGGATAGTTGAATTATGGAAAAAGCAAATAAGCGTCGTGGGTTGATTACTGTGGTGGTGGTGCTGTCGCTCATCGCTTTTTTGGGATTTTCTCTTGTGCCAATTTTAGACAGTATTCTCAAGGCCAGCCAAGCGCAAAGTCGGTCAACTCCAACACCTACTCAGACGGCGCAGTCTGGGGAGAAGCAATCAGAGTTGCTGCAAGCTCAGGCTAGGGGGTACGAATTGGTTTTGCAGCGGGAACCTGACAACGTAACGGCTTTGCGGGGATTGTTGCAGGTGCGGCTGGAGTTGATCGGCCAAGGAGTGGGCGACATTAAGGATGCGATCGCTCCTTTGGAAAAGTTGGCTTCGCTGAATCCTGAGACTACTGAATACGGAATTTTGCTGGCTCAGGCTAAGGAACGCACGGGCGATCGCGAAGGGGCTGCTCAAGCTTACAGGTCAATTTTAGCGTCTAAGCCTGGGGAAATTAAGGCTTTGCAGGGGTTGGTGAATTTGCTGCTGGTACAGCAGCGGCCCGAAGCTGCGATCGGATTGCTGCAAGATACGCTGAAGGCTGCTCCGGCTGCAAATCTGGCGAAACCGGAAAGTGTTGATGTAACTTCAGTGCAGTTGATTTTGGGACAGGTTTATGCTGTGCAGAAGCGCTACGAGGAGGCGATCGCAATTTACGACGAATCTGCTAAGGCTAATCCCAAAGATTTTCGCCCCACTTTAGGAAAGGCGATCGTGCTGAAGGAACAGGGCAAAACAGATGAGTCAAAAACGCTGTTCGATCGAGCTACTGAGTTAGCTCCTCCTAACTATAAAGACCAAATTAATCAGTTAGCTAGTGGCACTCCTTCGCCTTCTCCTGCGGCTACGACGACTCCCGAATCGGCTGCTTCTCCCGAACCGGCTGCTTCTCCTAGTCCTGAAGGTGCGCTACCGAAACCTTAAGGAAAGTTTTTAGTGAAAGAGTTCGAGTGGTCAGTGAAAAATTATTAAGTGAAATACTTAATAATTTAAACTCAAAACTACTCGCTTTCTTCTTAATTACGCAGGGCTTAGGAAAAGAACTCCGGTTTCTACGATAAATCTTGGTTGAACGACGACAGATACATGAAGAAACCTCGTTTCTAAGCCCTCGCGGCCAGCGTCCTGGTACCGACTACCAATTACTAATTACCCATTATGTAAGACCTCGGAGGGAATTATGACTACTAGCGTTAACCGCGTTGTTCTACCTCCGGCTTTTCCAGACCACACTCAATTACCCGACTCCGACGGTACTTTAGTAAAAAATTTTCACGAGCATCCGCAAAGTTTAATTTTAACTGATTCGATCCGGCAAATTTTGCAGCAGCGGCATCCAGACGGACAATATGCGATCGACTGATTTCCGTGATTCTAGGCTGTGGCGATCGGCAATAAACCTAGTTTATTGCCGATCACCTGTTAACAGAAGAAGATTTAACGATCGCCCGCTACGCAATTTCAAACGTTTGAGGGATTTCTTCACAACCTTAACAGGGCTGGCATCGCCCACCCTACCACTTAATACTTCCGCTCCTGCGGCTCAAACATCGTAATCGCCACCGACATATAAGCCAAATCAATTCCTGCAGGCGAATAATACGCCATTGTATGCTTCAAGAAATTGCTGTCATCGCGCTCAGTAAAATCTTCCCGCGAATGAGCTCCCCGACTTTCCTGCCGGTTCAAAGCAGAAGTTAAAATCATTTTCCCGACAATAATCAAACTCCGCAACTCCAAAGCTTCCACAATTTCCGTATTCCACAACTTGCCTTTATCGTCCAAGTAAACCTCCTCATATTGTCGCTCTAAATCCTCCAATTTCTTTAAACCTTCCTGCATCAATTCGGCGCTACGAAATACGCCACAATACTCAGTCATAGTATCTTGATACTGCTGTCGCACTTGATTGATTCGGTATTTTCCGGGACGTTCTAAAAGTGCCTGAATTTGCTCTTTTGCTTCCGTAATATAACGCTGTTCGTCTACTGTCGGTAACTTGCGATTTTGTACAAATTGTGCTATGGTTGCGCCAGTAACTTTGCCATAAACTACGCATTCCAACAGCGAATTGCTGCCCAAACGGTTGGCGCCGTGAACCGACACGCAAGCTGCTTCGCCCGCTGCAAAGAAACCCTCTACCAAACTGTCAGGACTGCTGCGAACTTGCCCACTAACATTAGTAGGAATTCCCCCCATTGAATAGTGAACGGTAGGGCGGACGGGCATCGGCTGATTTACGGCATCAATTCCTAACAAACGGTGGGCTTCTTCCCAAGCAAAAGGAATTTTGCTCATGATTTTTTCGCGTCCCATGTGCCGTAAATCCAGATAGATAAAGGGGCCGCCTGCACTACCATCAACATTAATTCCTCGACCGGCGCGAATTTCTATGGAAATTGACCGCGAGGTGATATCTCTGGGCGCTAATTCCATCCGCGAGGGGGCATAATTGGCCATAAATCGATCACCCTCTGAATTAATCAAATAAGCGCCTTCGCCCCGCACAGCCTCGGAAATCAACACTCCCACGGGATACAAACCCGTCGGGTGAAACTGTACGAATTCCATATCTTCCAGCGGCAATCCAGCTAAAGCCGTCATCGCCAAACCGTCTCCCGTCGAGGCATAATCGTTCGACGTGGTATTGTAAACTCGGCCGTAACCGCCCGTAGCAAACATCACCGCCTTAGCACGGACAACCTCAATTTGACCGTCTAGAAGGCGGTACATAACTACCCCCTTGGCTTGACCTTCTTCCAAAATCAGGCGCGTGACATACCACTCCTGATAGATGTGAACCCCGTAACGGCGCAGATTGTTGACTAATTCGTGGAGGATGGCGTGACCGGTTTTGTCGGCGGCGTAGCAGGTGCGGCGGTGGGAATGTCCGCCGAAAGCGCGCTGGGCAATTCTGCCGTCTGGGAGGCGGGAGAAGAGGACTCCCATGTGTTCTAAATCTATGATTACACCGGGTGCTTCCCGGGTGAGGATTTCTACCGCGTCTTGGTCGGCTAAATAGTCTGAACCTTTTACTGTGTCGAAAGCGTGGGCTTTCCAACTGTCTTCGGGATCGACATTTTGCAGGCTGGAGGCCATGCCACCTTGGGCTGCGACGGAGTGCGATCGAATCGGGTGAGTTTTGGCGACGACAGCTACCTTTAAACTCGGGTCAGTCCGGGCAATTTCTACTGCGGCGCGGCAACCTGCTAAACCGCCGCCTACAATGATTACGTCGTGTTCTAGCATTTTTTTGAATTATTTTGAGTGTTCTGCTCAACTTATCGTGACGCAAAAAAAAACTTCCTACCACAAGAGCAGGAAGTTTTTTAACTTTTGATTTGAATGGAAAATCAAAAGTTAAAATTTCAAATTGGACTAGCCGGCGCTTTCGGCAGGATTCTGAAGCGACTGATTTCCCGTTGCAGAAGGTTGAGGTTCCGTACCGGGTTCTACGGCAAGCACTTCAATGTTATTTAGCAGAGTTGTAACGAAAGCAAACAGCAAGAAGGGCAGAGACAGCACTAAAATCAAGCCGACGGTAGCCAAGGCGAAGATTTGGCGGGCGCTACTCCACAAGGCGAGTGCCGACGCTAGACTTAGGAAGATGACTATCAGCCAAACAATGATTTGACCGTAAATGTCGCCAAAGGTGAGGGTACATTTAAGGCGATAGTTTTGGATGTTATTCATTTGATGCCTCGCGAGATTGCTATTACGACTTGTCCAAAAATACTTTGACAGTGCGTTAATGCCCACTGTAAATTTCTAAGTTTAGCTGCCACAACTTGGTTTTGGGGCTGTTTTAAACATTCTTTATATAAGTTGCCACAACACTTGATAAATTTTTGCTTCTGAGGGGGGATTTCTGCAGAAACACTTGGCGATCGCACTCCGAGGCCTAGAAACCGGGTTTTTTAGGGTTTTGGCGGATCCACTAGAAGTAAACGGGCGAAAAAACCAAGGTGATTGCCACCGGTGCGTCCAGGATTACCCAACGAAGGTCTAAGGGGAAAGTCTACTTTTTGAGAGAGCCCCCACTTGGTAAAGTAATGTTAAGCTGCATGGCAATGGAATCAACCTTTATAGTGTCCCACCTGTCTTTTGGCCCATGTTTTCAGAGAGCAAATTGCTGATTTCGCGCTGTTTCCTGGCTGGTTTGGGAACGCAGATGTTTATGTACCGCGAAGACCGGATTCCCCAAGAGAGCCCGGTGCTGGTGGTCAGCAATCACCGCAGTTTCTTAGATCCTGTGCTGCTGACGGCGGCTTTGGGTCGATCGATCCGCTTTGCTTGTCATCATTACATGGGTCAAGTTCCGGTGATGAGAGAAATTGTCACGACTTTCGGCGCTTTCCCCTTGGAAGCACCGGAGCACCGACAGCAGCATTTTTTCTCTCAAGCGACAGCGCTGCTGCAAAGCGGGGAGATGGTGGGGGTGTTTCCAGAGGGTGCAGAACCGATGGTGAAGGTGACTGGGCCCAATACTGTGGGGAAGTTTCAGCGGGGATTTGCTCATTTGGCTTTGCGGGCGCCGGTGCGGGATTTGGCGGTTTTGCCGGTGGCCATTAGTTCTTTTGAGGAACACTCGGTACGATCGGGTGTACCGCTCAAGTTGTTGAGTTTTTTTGATCCTTCGGAACCACTGTTCGATCGCTCTGGGTGGCATCCTGTGATAATTTATCAGCGAGTTAATGTTTTAATCGGCCAGCCTTACTGGATTACTGTAGAGAGACAGCAGCAATATCAAGGCAAAAAAGCCAAAGCAGTTGTGGCTGAACTCACAGACCACTGTCAGGGCGAAATTGCAGAATTACTCCAACGAGGTTGTTTGTAAGTTTGTTGACTGTTGACTGTTGACTGTTGACTATTGGCTGGTGTCAGATTTCCAATCTAAAATCTAAAATCTAAAATCTAAAATCGATTGACTTGAATCATGGCAAATGCTAACAATAAGGTTCGTTTCCTAACCCCCAAACCCCCGAAACCCGATCGCCCTTTATTTGTATTTTTGCCCGGTATGGACGGGGGCGGTTTGCTGCTGCGATCCCAAATTCCTAAATTAGCCAATCATTTCGACATTCGTTGCTTAACTTTACCTGCGGACGATAGGCCTAGTTGGGATGTACTGGTTGGGGAAACAATTGCCTTAATTGAAGCCGAAAAGCAAGCCGGAAAGCCGAAGCGGCCGGTTTATCTGTGCGGCGAGTCATTTGGGGGGTGTTTAGCGATGAAAGTGATGTTAGAAGCTCCCCAATTGTGCGATCGATTAATCTTAGTCAATCCAGCTTCTTCGTTTCGACAGCAGCCTTGGGTGCAGTGGGGCTCGTACCTGACTCAGTGGCTGCCGGCAAACCTTTATCCGCTCTCGGTAATCGGTTTATTGCCGATATTAGCATCATTAGGAAAGATTGGGCGCGACGATCGCCGCGCTTTGCTAGAAGCGATGCAAGCGGTACCGCAAAACACGTCTGTGTGGAGATTGGCGTTAGTGCGATCGTTTAATGTTGACGAAAATCAGTTGCGTGGCATCAAACAGCCGACGCTAGTAATTGCTAGCGGTGCCGATCGGCTGCTGCCTTCCCTAGTAGAAGCGAAGCTTTTAGTCAAGGTAATTCCCAATGCTGAAATGGTGCTGCTGGCTAACAGCGGTCATGCTTGTTTGTTAGAAACAGATGTTAACCTTTACGGGATAATGCAAGCTCGCAATTTTTTGACCAAATCCGAAGAAAATCTGTCCTTAGTCAATAGTCATTAGTCATTAGTCATTAGCTATGACTTCTCACTTCTGAGTCAGTCAGGGCCAAATTAGAGATTGGGCGAGGCGTAAAGTTTATATTAAAATTAACCCGCCCTGACACTCATTATTAAGTGTCCGAAGACCAGCCACTAAGGACTAATAACTAATGACTACTGACTAATTAAGATTTAGCCATTTTTGAGCGTTAAGCCGCTGGACTACGCCAAACACCATGAGGTCTAGTGTTACCTTGCGCTCATCTATCAAAAAAGGCTCTAAAGTGCTAGTTTTGGTATTATTGTCAGCGCAGGAAAACGCCCTTTGACTTTGAATATTTTCTTGAGGAAAATATAGGTTAAATTGGCGCTGACCTTCTTGGAATTTCCCAATTACCTGCCAGCAATCCCCGGCGGAACTCATGCCCGCAACTGGGAGTTTTTGCTTTGCCAAACTCACCTCTAAATCCTTAACGCCCTGCTTAGTCAAAGCAGTTTGCAAAGCGGGCAAATAATCTTGTTGAATAAATTCCGCAAAGGGCTTGTCTTCAACAGCAGGTGCTTTTTCCTTTTTAGCTTTAGCTGGGGGCTTGTCGCCTTCGGCCTTGGCTGCGGGCTTTTTAGCAGCCGCCTGGGGCTTGTCAGTGCTGGGTAAGTCGGTTGTCTCGGGTTCGTCGGAACTCGGGGCGTTCTCGATCGCAGCACTGGGAGTTTCGGATTCGCCAGCGGTAGGATTTTTCGGTTCTTTCTTGGCTGCGGGTTTTTTAGCAGTCGGCTGAGGCTTGTCAGTGCTGGGAAAGTCGCTTGTCTCGGGTTCGTCGGAACTCGGGGCGTTCTCGATCGAAGCACTGGGAGTTTCCGATTCTCCAGCGGTAGGGTTTTGCGGTTCTTCTGGCATTAACGCTTCCTTTTAAAAGTGATCGGTAAAAGGAGTTGTGAGTGCAGGTGGGGGCGATCGACTTTTGCGATCGCGCACACTGCTTATCGAAAACCAACCGAGAGAGAATTGCTCTTTCCAAAAAATTTGAACTCAAAACACTCTCAGAGGGCGATCGCCTGCCAATATCACAACTCCTTTGGTTATTCTAAATCTCAGCGACAGCTCGTTCAATCAAACGGCGGGCGAGAGTTTGAACACCAGTGTGTTCGTAGTAGTTGGTAGTCATATCGAGGAATGCGCCCACGTAGTCCACCTTGTCAGCAGAAATTTCTACAAAATTCTGCAAGTTGCCGAGTACGTTTTGGGGAGTTAAACCTCGATCGCTCACAAAAGAGCTCATCCAGCCAGAAACCGAGTTAAAGCTTTCGCCGATAAAGCCGAGTTGGCCTGCGGGAGAGCCCCCAGGAATCATGCCGCCGATGGCATTAAATGACGGATTGGACTGCAAATCGTTAGGAGAGAGCTTTTGAATCCAAGACTGAGTTGCCATGATAAAGTCTGGCCCCAAAGGAATCAAACCGTCAAAACAAACCAAAGCAGCCATCCGCATCAGGGATTCGCCGCCGTAGTCACCCAAGGATGCGGCAAAATCGCCGATGCTGTCGCCGGGAATGCCGTTGATTTGGCAAAACGCCAGCAACTCAGTGACTAACTTCAAAGAAAGGTCGATCGTTTGAGCTTTTTCTGCCTTGGGAGTGATATTGCCGAGGAACGACAAAAACGAGACATTTTCCGCAACCTTATTAGCGAGGGCGGCAGTGCCCAAAGCCTTGTCGGCGTTGTCAATAGTTTGGTAGAGCCAGAGAGCGCGCTGGTAGCCCTCTGATTTATCGTTGAAGAGGTAGATAGCGCGCTCGCCGATTTGCTGAATCAGTTCTTCGTCAGTTTCGCCAGTAACGGTGCGAATTGTATTTTCAAAGCCAACTAAATTGTTCCACTCGCCGGGAACCACAAAGTCAAGCGCTCGCAGGGCTTTGACAGTCATGTTGTCTTGAGGCAGTTGATCGACTAATTCAAAGACTGTTTTGCTCACAAAAAACTCCTTATGCTGGAACGAAAATCAAAGGTATTACTTTTGGCAGATTGCAAAACTTCACAGTCTCATTGTGGCAGACTTAGTGGTGATAGCGCCAGACTTGAGTCGGGCGCGGAGTTTGACAAAAGAGATTGCTACTTGAGGCGGGCGAGGCCGCCCAGGTTAAATTTTGACAGCCAAGCTTCCCTATCGCTAGCGGTAAAAGAGGTAGTGCGGGATTGAACTTTCACCTGATAGCGATTTGCCACTAAAACAGCGGTACCATTAGCACCCTGATTAACGGCGGGATAGCCACTGATTTGCTTGGTACTTTGCTTAAATTTTGCACCTGCGTTGGGGTTGCCGGCGATGTCGTTAATCGAGAGAACCGCGACATTTTTACCGCCTTTGTTCAGCTTAGCTTCAGCAAAACCGGATTTTTCTTGAGCAAAAACCCGATCGAATCCACCGCCAGAAGAGGGGAAATATTTATTTAACTTACCGCCTGCAACTGCCTTCTTGGGCAGGTTTTGATTACTAGCACTTGATTTGTCAGCAGTTGTCTGCTTGGCTTTAGCAGGTTTTTGGGTGCTTTCCTGCTGGGCTTTGTCCCAGCGGGATTCGGTTTGGGTTTGACCGCAGGCGGTCACTAACAGCAATACCGAGATCAGGAATGGAGCTAAGATGCGGCGTGCGGGGGAAAATTGCATCGCTGTCTCCTCATTAGTAGGTTTCCATAACAATTGTGGCTTAGAATTTGGCAATTTGTGTGCTCTGATCGGATGATTTGTCTTCTTTGCAAAAAAATCCTCTGCCTGCCGACAGAGGATTTTTTTGCAATTAGGAGTTTTGAAGGAAGAAAACTGAAAGATTGCTCCACAGATAAATTCTGGGGATGGGGGTAAAGAAACTAAGTTTTCGGATAGCCAGCTATCTCAAAACAATTTTTGCTGATTTTCCCTAGATTTATCTAGAAATTTCAGAGCAATTGTTCGTCAATTGTCTTACTTCGGCTTTCCAACTTAGGTCTTACTTTAGAGGTAAGGCTCAGGCGTCGCTTTCAATGTAGATAAACAACAAACCCATTACCACAACCGGCATCAGCCAGGTGATTAGCGGAATCATGATCCAAGGCAAGAAAGAAGCAGCGTAGGAACCTGTCATATCAAATTCTCCAAACTAAAGTTAGTGTGTTCCAACAGGGATATTTGGGAGTCGAGTCTAATTATTGACTAAACCCCGGAAAATGGCATCGAGGCCATTAAAGTTTTCGAGTAAGAAGTAGGCAAGAAAGACGCCGCCCATCCCGCCAATGAAGAAACCAGCGGTATACTGGCTCCACCCTTCAGAATTTCTGAGGGCATCGGGGGTCATGGGATTAGCGCTAGGGTAGCTGGTGTTGTCTTGTTTGAAAGAGACTAAACCGTAAAGAGACAGACCTATTGTGCCAAGCAGAACTAAGACGAGGGCTGTATATAATCCGCCGAGATTAGCTGCTTCTCCATAATCCCGCAGGGGTCCGAAGACGATTTGGGGCCCGATGAGGAAATAACCGTGTGCCAAACCGATTTCTAGACCTCGAACTAGGGGCGAGAGTCCTTTGCGGTAGATGGGCAAGTTCCCAAGGTATGCTTTTGTGAAATCAGAAGCACTGATGGGGGTGGCTAGATGACCCGTGAAGGGGTCGCCGTTAAAGGGTTTAATAAGCTCTGCATCTCTGGGATCGGGCATATTCTGTTTGTCCTCGCAGTTTAATAAAGTTGAGGCGTTCAAGTCATATTTTACGCAGGGAGGTGTTTCCTATTTGCATAATTGGCAGCAAGCTTTAGAAAAGTTCACTATTCTTTAGTTTTTGGAAGAATTTTTCTTTTGCCTCTTATACCAGAAAGCGAGTCGATCGGGCGACACTCCTAGGAAATAAGCGATGATTACTATTTGATTAATGGCGGTAGTTTTGATGACCCCAAGCTGCTGCCAGCGACGGGCGGAGGTCAGCACTGGCTGGGGTACTATTTCAATGCGGCCTTGTTTTTTCAATTGGCGCACGAATTCAAAGTCTTCCATGAGGGGCAAGTCGGGAAAACCGCCGAGTTTGTCAAAGGTAACTGCGTGGAGGAAAATAGCTTGGTCGCCGTAGGGCATTTCCAAAAAGTTCGATCGCCAGTTTACCCCTGTTTCTACCAGCCGGAGGCTGAGCCTGCTGGCGTCAATCTTGAGTTCAAAGGCCCCCGCCACTGCAGACGGGTTAGCTAGTGCCCGACGCGCGCTATCGTCGTACCCAGGGGGCAAAAGAGTGTCTGCGTGGAGAAACAGCAGGATATCTCCAGTAGCAGCAGCAGCACCTGCATTCATTTGGGTGGCGCGGCCTGGGGCGGTGGAGATAACTCGCACGCCCAAAGATTTTGCTATATCTGCTGTACCGTCGCTGCTGCCGCCGTCGGCGACAATTATTTCGACATTTTTAGCCTCAAGGGCGGTGGAGATGACTGGGGCAATTGTAGATGCTTCGTTTAAGACTGGAATGATAATCGAAATTTTGAGATTGGGATTTTCTGGCGACATACAGAATTAAGCACCCCGTGAGAGAGAGGGGTTTTGTACCAAGCTTATCTGTTATTTGGCCAATTTCTTACGCCGGGATCGCCCCTACATTTGGCCTTAAGATGGGAGGGCGAGTTTTGTACAAAACAGAGCTGTTAGTTGCTAATTTTTTACGCCGGGCCCGCGCCTACATTGGGCTTTAATCTGCCAGAGCGGGTTTCGTACAAAGGAGAGCTGTTAGTTGCTCATTTATTTGCTAATTTTTGGCTTTTTCTCGCGCCTGGGACTATTGTCCCAAGCGCTGTCTAACCACTACTGATATTCAGCATTTGGTTAGACAAATACACTTACTATATTATGGCTTTCTGGTTTAATAATCAAGTATTTTTCTCAAATTATATATGAGAATTCCTAATAAGTGAGAAACATTAAATAGACTTTAGTTCTTTCAATATATTAATATCTAAACCGAGGAGGTCTTCTGGTAGATCGATATCTGCAAGAGTGGGAAGATAAGCAATATTGAGGTCTAGCTTTTGCGCGATCGCCCGCGTACAAGCAAATACTTGACTCGTTCCCCAGTGAATGCCAGCGAACAATTCCGGTATCGATCGCCGCAACCCTATCAGATAATAACCTCCGTCTTGGGCGGGGCCCAAAACTAAATCATGCTGGCTCAGTTTCTCAAAAGCTTGTGCCATGATTTCTGCTTTCAAATCAGGACAATCTGTACCGATTATTGCAGTTTTTTCCACCCCTGAATTAAAAGATTTTTCAAACGCTGCTGTCATTCTTGCGCCCAAATCTCCGTCTATTTGATTTTGACAAATAATATCACTTCCCAACCAGTCTTGCATCAGTTGTTCGCTGCCGCCGGCTCGGTGAATTTCTACCGATAATCGGCGGGATTTTTCGAGAGAGAGAGCGCAGGCGATCGTCCGTTGGGCCATCAAGCGGTGAAGGTTGGCAGCGCCTGTTTTTCCCAGCACCGGAATAAGTCGAGTTTTGGTTGTTCCCGGTTCGGGATAGCGGGTGAAAACAATCAGTTTTTCGGACATCATTTATAGTTGTTCATGAGTTTTACAGGCAGAAACCCCAGAGGCGCATAGCAAGAGAAGAGAAGGAGCGGACAACTGATTCACAGATTGCCGATCGATGTTGGTGGGTTAGGCAATGACTTAATTGAATCACCGCGCCCAACCCACCACACAATAAATTTACTTAAAAATAGCCAGCGGTTAGCTCATTTCTAGCATTCGCTCGATCGGCTGCAAGGCTGCTAGTTGAATATCTAGCGGCATGGTAATTTCGGGGGTTTGATTTTTTAGGGAGAGATACAATTTTTCCAAGGTATTTAATCTCATGTGCGGGCATTCGTTGCAAGCACAGTTATTATTGGTTGAAGGAGCGGGAATGAATCGTTTGTGCGGAGCTTGCTTTTCCATTTGGTGAATGATTCCCGGTTCAGTCGCGACAATAAAAGCTTGGCTGGAACTAGCTTGAGAATATTTGAGCAAAGCAGTGGTGGAGCCGATGTAATTAGCGTGGCGCAGCACGGGAGGTTCGCATTCTGGGTGGGCAATTATTTCGGCTTCGGGATTTTCGATTTTGAGTTGAACTATCTTTTTTTCTGAGAAGTTTTCGTGGACGATGCAGGCTCCTTGCCAAATCTCCATGTTTCTACCGGTTTGTTCCATGACGTAGCGCCCGAGATTGCGATCTGGTCCAAAAATTATCGGCTGATCTTCTGGAATTTGGTTGACAATTTTAACAGCGTTAGAACTGGTGCAAATTATATCGCTCATTGCCTTAATTGCGGCGCTACAATTAATGTAGGAAATTACTAAATGTCCTGGGCGAGCGGCTTTGAAAGCTGCAAAGGCTTCGGGAGGGCAACTGTCGGCGAGGGAACACCCAGCATTCAAGTCTGGCAACAATACTAATTTGTCGGGATTGAGAATTTTTGCGGTTTCAGCCATGAAATGAACTCCGGCAAAAACTATGACATCGGCGCTGGTGTTGGCGGCTTTGCGGGCAAGTTCTAGGGAGTCGCCAATGAAGTCTGCGATGTCTTGAATCTCGGAGTCTTGGTAATAGTGGGCGAGAATGACGGCGTTCAACTCTTGTTTGAGGGCGTTAATGGCTGCAAACAAGTCGTTGGGCAGTCGGGTTTGAGTAAAGTTCGGAGCAGGTGCGGTGGTAAACACAGTTAGAATATTCCGGGGAAGGTGGCGAAGACAGCTAAAGTGTATTTTGAATTATAGTTGAATTCACCAAAAACTGCTGGCTGTTCAGTCGAGCCCATCTAAAATCTCAAATCTAAAATCCAAAATATGCTGCGGGAGAGTGCAAAAATTGGTCGCTGTTTCTTATGCTGAGTAAGAAGGGGCTAGGGATCGATCGCACATAACAAATGAAATGAATAAAGCTAAATCTATCAAAATTGCGGTGGTGGGGGACGTTCACGATCGCTGGGAACCGGAAGACGGCGAGGCCCTGAAGCATATGGGCGTTGATTTGGTGCTGTTTGTGGGGGATTTTGGCAATGAGTCGGTGGAGGTGGTGCGGGCGATCGCCCAATTGGACATTCCGAAAGCAGCGGTGTTTGGGAACCACGACGCTTGGTACACGGCGACAGAGTGGGGCCGCAGTCAGTGCCCTTACGATCGCACTCAAGAAAATTGGGTAAAACAGCAGTTAGATTTAATGGGAGAAGCTCACGTCGGTTACCGGAAGCGTGATTTTCCCGAATTGGGCGTAACTGTGGTGGGAAGCCGCCCGTTTACTTGGGGGGGATCGGAGTGGAAGTACGGGGATTTTTACTCGGAGTGGTTTGGGGTAGAGAGTTTTGAAGAATCAGCGCGACGCATTGCAGAAGCGGCGGCGGAGGCGCACTGCGAAAATGTGATTTTTTTGGGTCACACGGGCCCGACGGGGTTGGGAGAGGCTCCTGAAGACCCCTGCGGGCGAGATTGGAAGCCGCTGGGAGGGGATTGGGGCGACCCGGATTTTGCGGAGGCGATCGCTCGAACTCGTACCACAGGAAAGCACATACCGCTGGTAACTTTTGGTCATATGCACCACAAACTGCGGCACACGAAGCACGAGTTGCGGAAGTCGCTGGAGGTGAGTGCGGAGGGTACGGTGTATTTGAATGCAGCCAGCGTACCGCGAATTGTGGAGAGAGAGTGCTCGAAACTGCGGAATTTCTCGATCGTCCTGCTGGAAAATGGAGCAGTGTCCGAAGTGTCTCTGGTTTGGCTGGGGGCAGATTTCGCGGTGGCCTTAGAACAAATTCTTTATCGGGGCGGTGAATCTGCGGCTATTTGTAGTTAGAGACAATTGCTGGTATGATAAAATGAATGCGCCCGGAGAGGTGGCAGAGTGGTCGAATGCGCCTGACTTGAAATCAGGTGAACCGCAAGGTTCCGTGGGTTCAAATCCCACCCTCTCCGTTTTTGAGAACTAGCAAAAAGAACTGGCAAAAAAAACACCCCCGTAGGGGTGCTGTTGCTTACCAGGTAATTTTTCTAGGCAACTGAGTTAACTAAAGCCTTCTTCATCCGCCGGGTCGCCGTAGGGATCTTCGCTCGCGGGGACGACATTGCCGAACATTCCAGCATCCGCTACGTAGTCTGCAGGGTCGCCGTAGGGGTCTTCGCTGGCCGGAGTCACGTTGCCGAACTGTGCGTAGTCGGTACCGGCGTCGTCTGCGGGGTCGCCGTAGGGGTCTTGGCTGGCCGGGGTCAGGTTGCCGTACTCTCCGTACTCAGCCGGGTCGCCGTAGGGGTCTTGGCTGGCTGGAGTCACGTTGCCGTACTCTCCGTACTCAGCCGGGTCGCCGTAGGGGTCTTGGCTGGCTGGAGTCACGTTGCCGTACTCTCCGGGATTTGAGGCATCTTCGTAATAGCCGTCAGGATCGACTTGCTCGCCGTCTGGTCCGACGATCGCATCTTTTAACTTCCGCAAAAACCCGTCTACCATGATAAAGTTCCTCTTTTTTATGTGTTGAAAAACGACTGTTTTAGATTGGGAATCCCAGATTTAATGGAAACTCACGGAACCTGCAATCTAAAATCTCAAATGCTTAGACTACTGTGCGGGAACAGGACTTGTAGCTTCCGGCAAGGTAGTAAGGTCTCGACCGGTATTTTGGTTGTTGTACCCCTGGAATTCGCGGTAACGCGCTGCCTCGGACTCCGGAACTTTAATTCCTTCAGGCGGGGGCGTTACCCAGACCGCGCGATTCTGGGCATCGCGGTAGTAAACGCGACCGTTTTTGGAAAGGTAATGTTTTCCCTGCGGCCCCTTTTCTTGTTTATTTTTGTACTGATTGTAGATGTAGTAAAGGGCGGCTGCTCCTGCTAAAGTAATCCCTACTTTTTGAGCATTGTTCAGTCCTTTTTTTGCTTGTGGCGAAGGAGTGGAGGCACGATTAGTTTGCACTCCTCCAGCGCGAGTGTTGTCAACAGGAGGCGGGGGAGCGGAATTTTGCTCGCTAGAACCGCAAGCACTCACAAAGGGAAAGGTCAGCAGCGTTGTCAGCAGCAGAGCCATGAAGCGCGATCTTTTGGGTTCGGGTTTGATTGTGTTCATTGCCGCTCCGAATTGTCGGGATTACAGGTAGGGTGTGTTCTGGCGAGGTTGAGGAACCTGAGCTGCTGCCAACAGTTTTTAGAGTAAATTAATTTCTCAAAGCAATTTTGACAAAAGTAGTTGCTGAGAACTTAACAGCGCAGGTACGGTATTGCCTTTGTATTCAATCATCCTCAAGTCTCTCGAAAATTAGCTCATTCCAGGGATATAAATAAAGTTTCTTTTATTTCAGTCTGGAGGTATATGCAAATGCGCGCCTTCGGGTAAGAATAAATTCTGTTTGTGGACTGCTCACAGCAAAGTGAAGCAGACGGACGGGGGGAGTCCGAAACTCAAAGCAGCACGGGCGAGGGAAAAAAGGCGGGATGTATAAGTCCGGCGGTGTTTAATTGCGCCGGAGTGCTTGACTCAGATGCCGACAATTTTGTTGGGGAAATTCTGGAGAGGTCGATCGCACTATTGTAGAAATCTATTAACCGCGATAGAAAGCCCCCGAAGCTTTTCGGATATTTATGAAATTAAAGAATTTCTTTACTGCTGGATTGTCCATCGCAGTTGTATTTACTGCGGTAAAATATCTAACTTTTTCAAATCAACAAAACCAAGTCAAGGAATTGCTGCAAACCAAACAGTGTCCCGAATGCAATTTCAGCAATGCCAACCTAAAAGGATTAGACTTGCAAGGAGTCAACTTGCAGGGAGCTAATCTAGAAGGTGCTAACTTATCAGGAGCCAAGTTGACCAATGCCAACCTCAAAAATGCCAACTTAAATAGAGCCAACCTCACGGGAGCTGATTTGGGCTGTGCCGGCATCACATTCAACCTTGAGGCTAATGAAAAAAAAGCAAATATGGATTTTAATGTCACCGCTGTTCCAGAACAGAATAACCCAGAAAATGCAGTAGTTGGTTTCAATATGAAAGCAACGGATCGAGGACCGACCATGCGTTTCAACCTCATGGGATGCGCTGACTTCTCGAATGCTAGCTTGCAAGAAGCTAAAATGCCAGATGGCACAATTCATCCTTAGTAAGGCCAGCAAATACTGTTTATATCTATTAAATCGGAAGAAAACCGCCGCCTGACAAACAGGCAGCGGTTTTTTAAGAAATGAACTGCACGCCTAAAATTAGTGAGCAGAACCGTTGCCGTGATACTTGTCAGTATCGTAGAATCCGTTTTTTGTGCCGAAGAACAGACAGCAAACCGTGAAAACTGCTGTCAAGACTGCTAAAACTAACTTAACGTCCATAATTTACCTGCTGTTGTTGAGTGAGTGCAAATACTCAGATTGTAGAATCTTTTTGGCTGGCGCGGCCATCTACCAGCGTAGCGCCAGATTTGCTGGGCTGTACTCTTGTGCGGCAGTTTCCGGACGGCGAGACGATTCGGGGAATTATTGTCGAAACCGAAGCTTACGGCCCAGGAGACCCGGCTTGTCATGCTTACCGACAGCGAACTTCTCGCAATGAGGTGATGTTCGGGCCTGCGGGTATGAGCTACGTTTACTTAATCTACGGGATGTATCACTGTTTTAACGTGGTGACGGATGCAGAGGGAGTTGCTAGTGCTGTGCTGGTTCGAGCTTTGCAGCTAGATGCGGTTCCCCAACAATTCGCTGGAATTCCCGATAAGAAGCGATCGCGCCTCGCCGCCGGGCCTGGGAAACTGTGTAAGGTACTGGAAATCGATCGAACTTTAAGCGGTTTTCCCTTGGGTGCAGGCCAACCGCTGCGGCTGGAACACCGGAGCGAGAACTTTCAGCAAGCTGTGGAGGAGGGTACAATAAATTTTGTGCAAACTACGCGGATCGGGATTTCTCAAGGAATTGATTTGCCTTGGCGGTGGTATGTAGGGAACTCTACGGCTGTGTCACAACTCTAGTAATGTCAAAGGTATCAGTGTAATTTTTGTCGCTTATCTCAGTGAAATTATGGCTTACTCTTCTGAAAATCCGATCGTACAACTCAAAAAATGCCTAAGCCTGGTTCAGGATGTTAGCACTCACACCGAAGCCAACCGGGCCTTCGAGCAATTGTGCGGGATTATCGATGCTGAAAACCCAATGGCTGCGCAACTTTTGGAGATGTTGTGGGAAGAAGCAATTATGGCGAGGCGATCGGCTTTATTTTGGCAACAAATGAGCGATGTTGAGAAAGATATGGCTAATAGAATGATGGAAAATATGACGCAGATGCGGCAAAACTATTTGCGGCTGATGCAGGAAATGTAGACAGTAATTGGTAAGTCTGTGTTTGTAGTGAGGACTTTAGTCCTCTCTTTATCAATAAAGTTTTCTAGATGTAGGGTGCGTCAGCGCCGATATTTGACGCTGCTGAAACAGTTAGTTTCCGGGGCACCCTACAATAAATTCTGCTACTTCATTAAAGCAGCGCCGCGGTTGTAAAGTTCGCGCGCGTAATCAGTCCAAGTTCCCTGTCCCCAATACCGGAAACAGCTTGTTTGTAGCAGCAAGTTGTAAAGCAAAGCTTGCTGGTATTCAAACTGCTTGGTAACTGAAGCATCTTGCTGCAACAGCGGGTCGTATTTTTTGTGAAATGCAGCGCTGAGTAGATTCATCGGTTCCAAGACATTTTCGTAACCTTTCACCCAACTCAAATCGTTAGTCCAAGAAGCACCATCCATGTGAAAATTATGGTCGGTTTGCTTGAGTTGGGCGATCGCACTTTCGACCTTTTCCGGTGTTGCACTATCTGGATCGACTAGGTGCCAGATTTTGTGCTGGTTAATTCCCTGACAAACAGGATAATCATCAGGATTAACGCCCGCCGCTTCAATTATCTCCAAATATTCAGTTCCGTTTAAACCGACAACACCGGATTTTCCGCCGCCTTGTTCGCGGTTTTCGTGCCAAGCTTTGACAAAAGCGCTGGGAAATTCATTCATCATCACGCCGCCATTTTCGCCGTCGGCAATCTGAGTGACTAAAGAAGGAATTGTAATATTGCCAATTTGCTGTTTATTGCGTCCTTTCGCTTCGTAATACGGCTGCATTTGACCCACCAATTTCGTATCCGAACCTTGGGTTTTAATCAAAGCCGTGATGCTGATTGTTTCGCCGTGAGAATTGCGGGCCACTAAACGGTTGGGAATATATTTTTGGTCTTGCGACAATCCCGAACCGTCAGGATTTTCTACAGAATGTTCCTGCACCATCAGCCAGCGGTAGCCGCATTCTTTCAAAGCTTTGATGTATTCGTACAGTGTATCTGGGTGATTTGGAAAGTGCATTTCTGGGGGCGAAAAACCTTTAACGCGCTTCAGGGCATCCAAGCCAAAAATGGCGGCAAAATGATGTTGCCACGCTTGAATTTGAAGTTTTATATCGGGAATGGGAGTTGAGGGAATGACGGCGTGACTCCACATTGTCCCCAGCCATTCTACGTGAGGTTGATATTGAGGATCGCAGGTAATCCGCTTGAGATTATCAAAAATATCGTCCCGCCCCATTTGGCGCAATCCCCACAACAAATTGCCCGAATAGTCGAGCATAATTCGCGGGTTGCAGCCTTCAGCAATCAGTTGTGGGATGAATTCCCCCATGCGAGAATAGCACCAAGCAAACACTCCCGCATTGTGGTTATCTCCTTGGTTGGGATGTTCAAACATATTCTGGAGATTGCTGATCAGTTCGCCGTTTGCACCTGCAGGAATTGTCGGTTGGTGCATATGGAGGGCGCAGGCGAATCCGGCTTGAATGTTTTCGAGGCGCAGATTTGTGGCAGGTAGAAAGACAGGTTCGTTGCTATTGGCTGCGGCACTGATTTCTGCTTCGGAGCCGCAAATATTGGGCAATCCTGAGTTGATTTCTTGTAAAATCGGTAAATTGGGAGATTGTGCGATCGCAGGCATAAATTTTTCTCAACAATTGTGGAGGGGCGTTGTCTGCTATTGCTAAGATAGCTAGATACTTTAACAGTAGCAGAGGAAGTCTGCAAAAGATAAATTTCACAAGATAAGTCCGGGAGCGTGGAAGCCCAAAATCACGGATCCAATGTTTAACACATTTCAAGTAAATAAGCGAGGTAAATTATGAAATACGAAATCAAGGTTTTGGAACCAACGGATTTGTGGTACATCCAAAATAACATCAATCCTGAAACCAATAAGTTTTACCATCCTACTAAGAAGATTCCGTTGGTTCAGCAAGTAGAAATTAACTTAAAAAATTCGGGATTTATCATTCAAAAAGGTGCGCTGCATTGGTGTATGGGTAAATTAACTTCCGGTGTTTATAAAACGGATAACCGTTTGAAAGATATGTGGGTATCTTTGACAACGGAAATGGACTACAATGCTCCCGTATATCAAGGGACTGGTACGGTGAAACTGGAACCGAGACAAAAAGGCCATTTCCTGCATTAAGTAGGTAGGCGGTAAAAAACCTATCTATGTAACAAAACATTAAGTTACCTAATTGGAGTTAAACTTAAGACGTTGTGTAGTGTAATTCCCCCTTTGTCC
>NZ_JAUBRO010000071.1:0-25311 GCF_036701945.1 Microcoleus sp. MON1_C1
GTGAGGGTTCTCACCCAGTTCGACCGCTGCCAGGGGGTTTGAAAACTCTCGCGATCAAGCGTGAGGGGTAAGTTCCGCCTAAAATTCCACCAAAACTTCCTCCGTACCGCCCAGCAAACCCTGCGCCGCCTCTAACATACTCTCCGCAACATCTTTCAAATCTTCACGACTTGCCAGATAAGTTTTCAAAGCTTCTAACGGTTCTATGCTATTATTAGCATTCAATTCGGGTAAACGCGGCCTCGCTAGTTGACTGACTAATTCCGGTTGAATTGTGTAGCTGTGCGCTTCGCCGAGAAGTGCGTGCAATTCTCCGTTGTCGATTAAATCTAATTGTTCCGATCGCAATTGGTAAATCAATCTCACAACTGCGTCTTCGATCTGCTTCTTACCAATAGCTTTAACTAACTCGGCTTGCGGGTTTTCCGATTCGGAAACATTGACTTTAATAGTCTGAAATACCCGCACTGGCAAAGTGCAAAATTCCCACTCAGCTTTTCCCCGTTCCAAATTAACTAACACAAAACCTTTGTCTTCTTTCTCTTCACTAAAATCAACTCGTTCGATACTTCCCGGATAAATTACGGGCGGATTGTTGGAAGCGTTGAGATTTTGGTGTTTGTGAACGTGTCCGAGAGCAACGTAATCAAAACAAGGGCGAGTTAGCATGGAAACGGGAATGTTAAAGCCTTTTCCAACTGCTAAAAAACGTTCGGCGCCCAGACTTGCTTTATCTGCCATTAAGTGCGCTAAAAGTACGGTTGGTATGTCGGGGTTGAGGCGGCGGATTTCGCCTTCCATTGCGATCGTCAGCTTTTCGGTTAATAATTGGTTAACATCGCCCATAGACAGGCTTTCAGTCTCGGAACGTGTCATTAAGGTCGATCGAGTCAACCAAGGCAAAGTTACCACCTGTACCGGCCCGCTGCGGGTGTGTATGAGGTGAGTGTCCAGGCGATCGCCTACAATAAACTTAGGTATTCCCAAAGTCCGGTAAATTCCCAAACTCGCGCCGCCTTGTCCCTGAGAATGTTGGTCGTGATTTCCTACTAGCAAAACCGTCGGAATTTGCGCGTCCACCAAGCGGCTGAATTGGCGAGCAAAAGCCTCTTTCACAAACGGTGGAGGCGTCGAATCCGGGAAAGCATCGCCGCCGAATATAACTAAATCTACGGGTTCAGAAATTGCTCTATCCATACATTTGCTCAGCGTCGCCGCGAAGTCTTCCAGCCGCGTATTTAAACCGGTTTCTGGATTAATCCGGCCGTGAGAAAAGCCGCTGCCCATGTGAATGTCTGAAAGGTGTAAGATTTTAATCATTGTTTTTTCTATTTGTTAGTTATCGTTTCGGTTCCTAGTGAGGACTTCAGTCCTCAGAAGAAGGATTTGCATTCCTGACTGCGAACCAAAGAAAGTTTTTTTTCATACATCACAATATGATGCCGGGTACTTTTTGATAAACTTGTGCGATCGGGCAGCGAAAATCTATACTCATTAACTCTAACTCATCTCCTTGTCCGTAAGTCTGAGAAACCCAATTTCCCTCAGCATTGAGCCGAAAACACTCTATTTTGATTTCTGATTGAGTTATGATCACGTATTCCTGCAAACTCCGAGAAGTTTGGTAATCTGCAAATTTATCACCTCTGTCAAAAGCTGCCGTTGAGGGCGACAAGACCTCAACTACTAAAGATGGATATAAAATGAAATCTTCAGGAGTTGAGGTATCTCTTTCGTCGCAAGTCACCGCTACGTCAGGATAGTAATAGCAATTTGCCTCTTCCAGTCGGACTTTTATATCTGATGATAAAACTAAGCAGTCGGTGTTATCTAAGTGATTTCCCAGTCGCCTTACTAAGTTGCTAGCAATAATAATGTGAGGCTTTTTTGCCCCTGTCATTGCATAAACGTGTCCGCGTCTGTATTCGTGTTTGATTGGGCTTACTCGCTCGCCTTCTAGGTACTCTTCTGGAGAGATGTAGAAATTGTTTTTGCTGATAACCATTGATTTTTACTCTGCTGATTTGATCTGATACTATGTGTTGGAAATCAAATATTCCGGGAAGGAAACGGCAGTGCCGTTTCCCTACAAATTTAACAGAACTCCAGAAATCGTGCGTGCCACAGTTTGCCGCTTTCTGTCAAACCCTGCGATCGCACTTTAATTTTGACACTTTTGGGGTTAGCCTCGTAGAGTCGGGCAATTTCCTGCATTTCCTCCCCGCTAAACCCGGTTCCCACGGTTCCTACGGGGACTAATTTGCCATCAATTTCTTGCGCTACTTTGACGGCACTAAACGGCCGGCCTGCAACTTTTGTCGCCGTCAAGCCCACAATAAACAAATCGTGTTCTTGACAGTATTTAGTCCTCACCATCGGATATTTCTTAACATCTTTGCCGCCGACATAGTGACAGTGGTGCAACACCCAAACTTCGCCTTCTTTATTTTCAGATTCCTGCTGATTTGCCAGTAGGAGTTTTTCGGTGGTGGTGCGAAATGTCGGTACAACTTCAAAGGCTAAGGATAAATTTGCCAGCATTTCGCCGACTTCAACTCCCGCTGCAATCCGTTCGGATTCTGCCACGGTAGTTAAATCATTGCCTTGGAAACACAAACTTTTAAAAATAGCATAAATTGCGTTGGGCTGGGTTGTCGGAAAACCGCTTTCAATATTAACAGTAGCAGCTTGCGCCCCCGTGCGGTGTTCGGTACCCGTACAGCTTTTGTAATACAGTTCGCCGTCTAAAACAAAGGTGCCAATTTTAGCGGCTGTGTCGATTAATGTGCGATCGATCTCAACCGATGCCTGTTGCCGCAGGTTAGTCGATCGCGATTGGTAGTATACTTTATCTGGCGTCGCGATGACAACTACTCGATTGCCGTCGCGCTTTGGCTGTCCCCAATAATCGGGGTTTTCGATGTAATAAGAACGTTCACTCGGCGCGTCCACCGGCTGCATCGTGACAATTTTTCCCGGCTGTAAGTGCGGCGGCAATTCGGGAATTACGGGGTTATTAACAGTCTCTATTTTGGCAGCGGTAGTTGATTTTGCAGCAGCAGCAAGATTGGTGCTGGATTTGTTTGGAGGAGTCAGGGCGATCGGCTTTTCTGGGCTTTCTAATTCAAACGCTCTTTTCCAAAAGCCGATCGCCATTTCCGGGTATCCTTCCGACTCCGCGCACAGTGCAAAACCAATAACTTTTGCCGTACCAATTCCGCGCCCATAATCAGCCAAATACTGCACTGCCCCCGCTTCTCCCATCAAGTGCAATCCTCGCGTCACGATGCGATTGTTCCAGCGTTCTCGAATGTCGGCGCTAATTTTTTGAGCTGCTTTTCGCTTGGCTTCTGCGTATTCGGTGCAGTCCATACTGCCTCCTTTATGTAGGGCTATTTATATACTATACTAATGATTGATTTATTAGTCAAGGTTCATTTAACAATTAGGTGGTGTGAAAAAATTTAACTTTTTCATTTTTGAACTAGATTTATTTTTTAACCGCAGAGGCGCAGAGGGCACAGAGGAAGAGAAGAAAGAGAGTAATCTAAAATCTCCAATCCCCAAGCTCAAATTGATACCAGTTCGCCAAAAAAAATGCTATTCTAGGCAAGATCCAAACCATGATAGTCATCCCTTCCCAATCTAAAATCTAAAATGGTATGATTATCCCCTGGCACCTGTTATCACTTGGAAAAATTTAGGCGTATACCTTTGTAAAAGACTACCCGCAGCCAGCGTTACTAAAGTGGCAATTGTCACTATCAACAAATAGTGTACCATGACAGTTAGCGAATTTGGATTTTTTGACAATCTCTGAAAAACTTCCTTCAAAACTGTTACCGTCGGTTCGTGAGCAGCATAAACAAAAAATGCCAAACCCGAAAGATTTAAACACACCTTTTGCAGCTTTCCAGCTATCAAATCGGAAGCGCACCAAATCGCCATCGTACCTACTACTCTCGTGCAGCATTCAAACAGGTGTTGGAAAGTTTCTATTTCGGATGTTTTCATTATTGCCAGCACAACAGCCATCGCTAAGTATATGCCTATTATCAAAGTTTTTCGTCTATTGAGCCAAGTTAAATCCAATTTTTGAACAGCAATCAGACATCCCAAATAAAAGAACAGTGGCCCCAACCACTGGATTTTAATAAAACCAAGTTGTAATTTCAGCAACCAAGGGGCGGCAAACAAAGCCAAACCTAGATAGGGTATCTTTCTAGCTACCAGTAAAAATACCGGAGATAGAATCACCATCGCGATTAAGTCGCGGACATACCAGAAATGAAATGTGATCGGATAACCGCTTCTGTACCCCGTCAAACAATCTATAAAATTGGCGAAGCTGTAGTCTTCAACGTATTTTTTGTAATGACCTTGAATAATAGAACTTGTTGCCGGTATGTTCAAGACAATTAAGACCATTGCCAATAAAGCTAAGTTCCAAAATAAATAGGGAACCAGGAGAGTCCAAAACCGAGACTTGAGCTTTTCTAGGTAAGAATTTAGCGATAAGTTAAAATTTCTAAAAAAAAGAAAGCCTGAAAGAATAAACAAAAAAGCCACGCAGGAACCACCCCAAGTGCTCCAAATAAAAGTCTGGAAAAATTTATCAGCATATCCCACAGGATTTATAGACGAGTGAATAGTAACAATCCCAATAATTAGGGGGAGACGTAAGAATTTAATTTTCCCAGAAAATTCCGGCGTAATTTGCATTTTTTACTGACAGAGTGTATGGATAGATGGACTTGTATTTACAGAGAGATGGCCAATTACCGAAATCGGTTCACCGTCAATGCTAAGATAACCTCGATCGCGCGTTGAGGTCAATGATGCCACGGCTTGCTTCTTGCGAAGTCTGGTTCGCCCACTGGCGATCGCAGGTTTGAGAATTTAAGATCGAGTTTAATCTTACTGTTATGATGCGATTGATTTTGTACAGCAAACCCGGATGCCACTTGTGCGAAGGGTTGCAAGAAAAACTCGAACAGATTGAAAGCCTCAAGTTTCAACTCGAGGTCAGAGATATTACCGAACGCGATGACTGGTTTCAAGCTTATCAGTACGAAGTTCCAGTTTTGTTTAAAGTGCAGCCCCAGCCCCAAAATTTTGTTGGCGAGTCTGCATTCTCCGCTGAAGAACTGTTACCCCGCCCTTCTCCCCGCTGTAGTGTCGCCCAATTGGAGCAAATGTTACAGAAATATTTGCAAATGGATCGGTCACAATAATACGATTTACCCAAAAACTCAGGTTTTAATCCTGACCTCGGGGTGCTCGGTGTGCAGCTTACTCTAGGTAGAGAGATTTTACGGCGCGCATATAAAAATCCCTAGGGTTTGCACCGCGCACAGCAAAAACCTGTAGATAGTGGCTCAAACAATGTGTTCCGCCAGTCATATTCAAGACATTCAAGCGAGGAGTTTTTCAGATGAAATTGAGAGAATTATTAGCAGCAGTTCCCAGCATTTCCTTTGACGCGCAACATCCCGCCCTCGATGCCGAAGTCAAGGGTTTATCCACTAATTCCCACGCTTGTCAGGCGGGCGATTTATTTTTGGGAATGCCGGGAACTCGGGTAGATGGGGGAGATTTCTGGCAAAGTGCGATCGAATCTGGTGCACTTGCCGCCATAATTTCCACCCAAGCAGCCGAGAAAACACCCCCCCAACCCCCCCTTGCTAAGGGGGGGCTAGAAGATGCTCCCTGCGTCATCGCAGCAGCCGATATGGCCCAAGTTTGCGGTCAAATAGCAACTGCTTTTTACGGCAATCCAGCTAGCAAATTAAAACTTGTCGGCGTTACCGGGACTAACGGCAAAACTACCACAACTCATTTAATCGAATTTCTGCTCAATCAAATGCAGTTGCCGACGGCGATTTTCGGCACGCTTTACACTCGCTGGCCGGGCTTCCAACAAACTGCACTTTACACCACACCTTTTGCGGTTGACCTGCAAAAGCAATTAGCAGAAGCTGTAGCAGCCGGATGCAAACATGGCGTGATGGAAGTCAGTTCCCACGCTTTAGCGCAGCAGCGAGTTTTAGGGTGTAATTTTGAAGTTGCTGTCTTTACAAATTTGACTCAAGACCATCTCGATTATCACCGCGATATGGAAGATTATTTTGAGGCAAAATCGCTTTTGTTTGGTTCACATTACCTCAAAAATCGCGCTGTAATTAATATTGACGACCCCTACGGGCAGCGGATAGTTGAAACTTTAAATTCCGACCGAGTTTGGAGTTACAGCACTGTTCACAAAACGGCAGATTTGTATGCTTTTGATTTGCAGTATCAGCCCAATGGAGTTAAGGGAATGCTGCACACTCCCAAGGGCGAAACTGCTTTTTCTTTGCCTTTAGTCGGTCAGTTCAATTTATCAAATATGTTGGCTGCTGTCGGTGCTGTTTTGGAATTGGGTTTAGATTTGTCCGCAATTGTGGAGAAATTATCTCAGTTTTCGGGAGTACCGGGACGGATGGAACGGGTGCAACTTAGTCCTGACCAAGATATTAGCGTCATTGTCGATTACGCGCACACACCCGACAGTTTGGAGAACTTGCTGAAAGCATCGCGGCCGTTTATTCCGGGTCAGATGATTTGCGTGTTTGGCTGCGGTGGCGATCGCGATCGCACTAAGCGCCCGATCATGGGTAAAATCGTTGCAGAATTAGCCGATTTAACTGTTGTTACTTCCGACAATCCGCGCACGGAAAATCCCGATCGCATTTTGGAGGATATTTTAGCAGGAATTCCCGCCGCAGTAAAGCCGATGGTTTTGCCCGATCGAGCCGCTGCAATTCGCACTGCTATTATGGAGGCTAAACCGGGAGATGGCGTGCTGATTGCAGGAAAGGGACACGAAGATTATCAGATTTTGGGCACCGAAAAAGTCCATTTTGACGATCGAGAACAAGCGCGAGATGCCTTGAAAGCCAGAATGAATTCGGTTAACTGAATTCGGTTAACTGTTAAGGGTTAACCGAAGTCGGTTAACCCTTAACAGTTAGTTGTTCGCAGGCTGAGAAATTTGTTATGTTTTTAAGTATTAATACGAAAGAAGAATCTGAGTTGCACTAGATTATAATAGTAATATCCAATATTTTTATAAAAAAAACTCTTGCTATGATAGAACTAACTGGGTATCAAATTCTCGATAGAATTTACTCAGGCACTCGCACCCTAGTTTATCGCGGCTCTCGCCTCTGCGACAAAAAATCTGTCATCATCAAAGTATTGCGGAACGAGTATCCCAAATTTAGCGAACTCTTGCAATTTCGCAATCAATACACCATCGCCAAAAACCTGAATTTGCCCGGGATCATTCAAACCTACAGCTTGGAAGCCTACCGGAACGGCTATGCGCTGATTATGGAAGACTTCGGGGGCATTTCTCTCAACCAATGGACTGGGAAAGGAAAAACGGTGCAATCTCTGGTTGAGTTTTTCCAAATAGCGATCGACCTAAGCAATACATTAGATATACTTTACCGCCACCGCATCATTCACAAAGATATTAAACCCGCCAATATTTTAATTAATCCTGAGACTAAACAAGTCAAACTCATTGACTTTAGTATTGCATCTTTGCTACCGCGAGAAACTCAAATGGTGATGAGTCCCAACGTGCTAGAAGGGACACTAAGCTATTTGTCTCCTGAACAAACAGGAAGGATGAATCGCGGCATTGACTACCGCACAGATTTTTATTCTTTGGGTGTCAGTTTTTATGAATTGCTGACGGGAGAGTTGCCGTTTCAATCTAACGATCCGATGGAATTGGTACACTCTCATATTGCCAAACAACCGCCGCCCCTTGGCAAAAACAGAAGGGAAGAAATCCCCCAAGTTCTGTGCGACATCGTAATGAAATTGATGGCGAAGAATGCCGAAGACCGTTACCAGAGTGCTTTGGGGCTGAAATTTGATTTAGAATTTTGTTTGCGTCAATTAGAAGAAAGTGGTAAAATAGAAAGTTTTGCGATCGCGCAACGGGATGTTTGCGAGCGGTTCATCATACCAGAGAAACTCTACGGTAGAGAAAGCGAAGTTGCCCAATTATTGGCAGCGTTCGATCGCATCTCTGGTTCCGAGACTCTTTTTGGGAACGAGGGAAGGCGCGAGTTAATGCTGGTGGCTGGTTTTTCTGGCATTGGCAAAACTGCCATTGTTAACGAAGTTCACAAACCAATTGTCCGCCAGCGCGGCTACTTCATCAAAGGCAAATTTGACCAATTTAATCGCAATATTCCCTTCTCAGCTTTTGTGCAAGCATTTCGAGAATTAATGGGTCAATTGCTGAGTGAAAGCGAGGCTCAATTAGCAGCTTGGAAAACCCAAATTTTAGCTGCGCTTGGTGACAGCGCGCAAGTAATTATTGAGGTAATTCCTGAATTAGAGCAAATTATCTCTCAACAGCCACCCGCAACAGAACTGTCTGGGACGGCGGCACAAAACCGCTTTAATTTACTTTTTCAAAAATTCCTGCAAGTATTCACCACAAAAGAACATCCCTTAGTAATTTTCCTCGATGATTTGCAGTGGGCTGATGCGGCATCTTTGAAATTGATGCAGTTGTTGATGAGCGAGTCAGACGGCAGATATCTATTATTAATAGGAGCTTATCGCGACAATGAAGTTTCTGCCGCTCATCCTTTGATGTTGGCGCTAGAAGAGATTGGGAAAGCACAAGCTGCAATCAAAACGATTACATTAGCCCCTCTGAGTGAAACCAGTTTAAATCAACTCGTTGCCGATACGCTTAGCTGTTCGCCCGAAATCGCACAACCATTAACTCAACTAATTTCTCCAAAAACCAAAGGCAATCCATTTTTTAGCGCGCAATTCCTGAAAATGCTGCACGATGAGGGGCTGATTCAGTTTGACTTTGATGGGGGCAATTGGCATTGCGATATTGCCAAAGTAAAAGCATTAGCAGTGACGGATGATATCGTTGAGTTTATGGCGTTGCAGTTGCAAAATTTGCCAGAAGACACGCAACATGTTCTCAAGCTAGCGGCTTGTATTGGCAATCAATTTGATTTGGCGACTTTGGCGATCGTCTCTGAACAGTCAGAAATAGAAACAGCCGTGGCTTTATGGAGAGGATTACAAGAAGCGTTGATTTTGCCTATTAGTGAAAATTACAAATTTTTCCAATCTAATGAGTCAGACGAGACAAATCGTTATCGTCATATTGAAGTTCCCTATAAATTTTTACACGATCGCATCCAGCAAGCTGCTTATTCGTTGATTCCCGAATCACAAAAACAAAGCGTTCACCTGCAAATTGGCAGACTGCTGCTGGCCAATACGGCAACAGGAGACGACGAGCAACTTTTTGCGATCGTCAACCAGCTTAACAATGGGATGAAGCTGATTGAATCGACAGAGCGAGAGACGATTGCACGGCTAAATTTGCAGGCAGGTCAAAAAGCTAACGCCTCAACAGCCTATCGGGCAGCAGTAGACTATTTGCTCACTAGCCAGCAGCTATTAAACTCCGATGCTTGGCAAAGTCAATACTCGCTTAGCTTAGAAATCGCCAACCAGCTTGCTCTAGCCGCTTATTTGGCCGGGGATTTTGAGCAAATGCAGCAGACGATCGATCGAGTCGTGGCTCAGACGCGATCGCTCCTGGAACAAGTCACTGTCTATGAAATTAAAATTCAGGCGTTGATTGTGCAGGGGCAGCTCCTAGCAGCGATCAAAACGGCTCTGTCGCTAGTCGAACAGCTAGGCATCAAGTTTCCAGCCCAGCCCACAACACCACAGGTTTTGCTGGGTCTAGCCGAAACTAAAATTGCCCTACTCGGCAAGTCTACCCAAACCCTAGAAAACCAACCGACGATGACCGCCCCGGATAAAATGGCGGTGACGCAAATTTTGGCAAAAACCCTCTCAGCAGCCTACATTGCCGCCCCAGATTTGCTGCCGCTGCTGGTATTTCGCCAGGTGAATCTGTTTGTGAAGTATGGCAATACCAGTGTGGCTGCTTTCACCTATGCCTGGTATGGGCTAATTTTGTGTGGTGTGGTGCGAGATATTCAAACCGGTTACCAGTTTGGTGAATTGGCTCTCAAGCTCTTGGATAAATTCGATGCCAAAGAAATTAAATCCAGGGTAGTTTTCATCATTTACTATTTTGTATTCCATTGGAAAAACCACCTCAAAGATACGCTCGCTCCGCTTGTAGAAAGCTATCAAACCGGACTAGAAACAGGCGATACAGAATATGCGGCTTGGGGGGGACTGATCTGGTGTGCCAACTCTTACTATGCCGGACATAATCTGTCTGAAGTGAGTCAAAAGCTAGAATTTTATACTGAATCTATTGCCAAAATCAACCAAGAAAAGGCTGAGCTTTACTGCAAAATTTTCCATCAAACAGCACTCAATTTATTGGGGGAGGCAGAGGCAGCGGCGCTAGAGGGTGAGGTTTATTGCCTGAGCCAGAGGGAGGCGCAACAGCAGGCTAGCAGCGACAAGACGGGACTGTTTTTCGCTTACACAAACCAAGCCACGCTCAGATATTTGTTTGCCAACTTTGCCCTGGCTCGCCAAACCCTTCAACAAGCTAGACAGTATGAGGACGGAGGAATTGGATCGCCCGGTTTAGTTGTTTTCTATTTTTATGATTCATTGACTTGTTTAGCAGAATTCCAACAGGCTAGCGAGTCTGAACGGCGCGAGCGCTTAAAGCGAGTGGGTGGCAACCAGAAAAAGATGAAACAATGGGCGCACTATGCCCCGATGAATAATCAACATAAGTGGTGTCTAGTCGAAGCAGAACGCTACCGCATCTTGAACAAGCTAGCGCAGGCAATGGAATACTACGATCGCGCCATCTCCCTCGCCAAAGATAACGAATACCTGCAAGAAGAAGCCTTAGCCAACGAACTCTGCGCTAAATTCTACCTCGACTGGGGCAAAGAAAAAGTCGCTCAGGTTTATATGCAGCAAGCTTACTACTGCTACGCCCGCTGGGGAGCAAAAGCCAAAACCGATGACCTAGAAAAACGTTATCCCGATCTGCTGCGCCCCATCTTACTACAGGCAGCCCAACCCCTCACTATTTTAGAAACCCTATCCACCCTCACCAATCCCACCTACTTAATTCATTCGAGCACCCACCCCACTACCTCAAGCACCTCCATCAACCATGCTCTAGATTTTACGACCCTGCTGCAAATCTCCCAAATGATCTCCAGCACGATCGACCTGGATGAGTTGCTGCAAATTGTGACCCAAACCATGTTACAAAACTCGGGAGCCGATCGCTGTACACTGATGCTCTGCCAAGATCAACAATGGCAAGTGCGGGCGATGGCTACCGGGGAATACATTAGCCTGGAAACGGAACCCCTAGAGAACAATCCTACCGTTCCGGTTAAATTAATCCACTATGTAAAAAACACCCTAGCAACAGTTGTCATCGATCGGCTGAAAACCGCTCTGCCTGTGATTGACGATTATTTAGAGTACCACCAACCAGAGAGTTTGCTGGGTTTGCCAATTCTAAATCAGGGGAATTTGGTCGGCATTTTGTATCTAGAAAATCGGATAACCAGTGGAGTGTTTAGTCGCGATCGCGTCCTAGTGCTGAATTTTCTCTCTAGTCAAGCGGCGATCGCTCTGGAGAATGCCCGTCTCTATCACCAAGTGCAGCAGACTTTGAATGAACTTCAGCAAACTCAGATGCAAATGATCCAAAGTGAAAAGATGTCAGCATTAGGTAATCTCGTGGCAGGGGTTGCCCATGAAATCAACAACCCCGTTGGTTTTATTTCCGGGAACATTAATGAAGCTCATGCTGGAGTCCAAGACTTAATTGATTATTTGCACCTCTATCAAGAAAAGTTTCCTCAACCGACAGCAGAATTAATTAAGAAAGCAGAGGAAATAGATTTAGATTATCTCGTAGAAGATTTACCCAAAATGTTGAGTTCCATGAAAATAGGATGCGAGCGCATCAAAAACATCAGCACTTCCCTCCGCACTTTCTCTCGCGCCGATACGGTACATAAAGTTGAGGCTAATATCCACGAAGGACTCAATAGCACTTTGATGATTTTACGCCATCGCCTGAAAGCAAACGACAAGCATCCTGAAATTAAAATCATTAAAGAGTACGGCAATGTTCCAAAAGTAAAATGTTATTTGGGACAATTAAACCAGGTATTTATGAATCTGTTGGCCAATGCGATAGATGCCTTAGAAGAATCCAATCAAGGACGGACTTTTGCCGATATTCAAGCCAACCCCAATCAAATTACTATTCGGACAAAAGTAGAAAGGGAAAATGTAAAAATTTCCATCGCCGATAACGGAAATGGAATGACCGAAGAGGTCAAAAATCGGATTTTTGACCATCTATTTACCACTAAAGACGTGGGCAAAGGAACTGGGTTAGGACTGGCGATCGCGCGTCAAATTGTAGAAGAAAAACACGGCGGTAAACTGACTTGTATTTCTTCACTGGGAAAAGGAACGGAGTTTGTCATTGAGATTTTAATTGGTTGAAGGTTAGTTGTCAGTTGTCCGTTGTCCGTTGTTAGTTGTTGACCTATATTATTAATCTCTCTCTCTTCTCTTCCTCTGCGTTCTCTGCGTCCTCTGCGGTTAAATCATTCCGATGCAACCGGAATTGATAGGACAACCGACAACTGACAACGAACAACGGACAACTGACTATTGCAGCGGCAAAAATACCGTCATCACCTCACCCTTTTGTGGCCGCTGGCGAATTACCAACTTCCCGCCAGCAGCCCGGAATAAATTCTTAGTCACACTCAAATTTAAACTCAAACTTCCCGTCTCCGGCTGCACCATCAACAAAGGCCCGATCGATCGCAAAGGACCATTAGCCTTAGCTGCAAAAGTCGATGCGCCATTATCTTCCGGTAGGTGTTCCGATTCCAACTGCAACTTTAACTGATCGCCCGCCAACGTCACCTCCACCTGAATGCGACTCCCCGAGGGCAAAGTTCGAGTAAAATTCTCAATCAAATTAGTTAAAACCTGATCCAACATCGTCGGATCGCTGACTACCGCAGGCAACTTTTTCGGCACAATAACTTCCAAAGTGTGGTTGCGAACACTCGCCTGTTTTTGCCAGCGGGGAATGCTATTTTGCAGCACTTCACCGAGGGACATTGCTGTTAGCTGCACGCCAGAATTTTTAGCTTGCGACATTTCCAATTCCACGGCGCGGAAAATTAAACCGAAGCGATCGATCTGAGCGGTACACTCAGCATCAATCATTTCCAAACGCTTGACCACCACCGGATCGAGTTTGGGGCGCTTCAGCAGCAGCCGCGTCAGCGTGCGAATGGTAGCCAAAGGAGTGCGGACTTCGTGGGCGATCGCCTGTAGCAATTCCACCTCTTTAGTAGCGAGAGGAATTGCCGATTTGCAGTTGATATCTGTAGCCGATAACTTTTTATGCCTAGAGTTCAAACCATCATCAATTCTTTCATCCTTTACCCTGCCTGCTTCCTCTTTCCCAACTGGCAAATTATGCAATAGCAAGCGGCTGAACTGCATCACTGTTTGATAATTTGGAGCAACAGGCAAAAACTGCTGGAACAGCGCGTCTAATTTAGTAGAATTATTAGTTAATTGGCTAACTGGTAAATTGAAGCTGCCGTCAGAATTGGCAAGCAAACTGTCGCTTTCAGTCACCCTGCGCCGCAAAACCTCCCAAGCTTTGGCGACTACTTGCGGGTCGAAAGAAAATAGAAAAGCCGGAATTCCCGCAGAATTTTCACCCAAAACCATTACCAAGCTAAAACTAGCAGTTAAAACCAAACAAAACTGCTCGTTGGCTAAGGGATCGCCACTTGCCAAAGCCAAAGCCGGGGCCGCCGCAGGCACAGATATTTGCACCTCAGCCGCCGGCAGTAAAGCTAAAGTTTGTCTCGCCCGAAAAGACCACAAAGCTGCATCGTTGTCGGGCATACTGGTAAAAATCCAATTGGCAAAGCCCGAAGCCAAAGCGGGGTCAGTCAAAACGGAAGACGGGCCCGACAAAACCAATCCCTGACAGGAATTGGGGATTGTCGATCGAGCAAATTGTCGATCGGCCTCTGTTTTTTGTCCTGATTTTTGCCGATCGAGCATTTGATTCAAAGCTGCGATCGCTCCGTACCATTCCTGTTCAGCTTTCAGCCGAGAAGCCCCACGGCTTGCAGGACACCGATGGCGGTTGTTTTCTCCCGCCAACTTAGCATCAAAGAGACTCAGGTCATTTTCTTGGCCTTCGGAGGCTAAAATTTCGCTTATTGTCGGTAAAAAGTAAGTATTCACAGTTATAAACCCACCTTCGGAGGCATGAAGGGTGAAGTATTTATGTATAGGAAAGTTCAGGAGTTAGGAGTCAAGCACTAGCACGATCGAAAAATCCCGCATAATTTCTTGCACCTTCCTCCTAACTCACAGGATATCCACATTTGTCAACTAACGATATTGGCAGAACCGTACCAATAAGCCGCAATCTCCGCGCTTGGGGCGATATTTTGCACGATCGCCCTAACAAAAGTGCAAAATGAAGTAAGTTAAACACCGTGCTTTCCTTATGCCCACCTCGATCGCCGACTCGAAAAATCTGCTGTCAGACTTAATGGCACGTTACCGTCACCAAGTCGATTATCTGGCAATTCGACTGGAAGAAGCCGAAGGCACCGACATCCTGCTGCGGGGCGAAAAAATTGAAACCCTCAGCGAAGGAGTCTCAATTGGCGGCCAAGTCAGAGCTTGTCACAAAGGCGGCTGGGGCTTTGCCAGTTTTAACCGACTTTCCACCCTCGCCGAAAGAATCGAAGAAGCCATCGCCGCGGCAAAACTAATCGGCGAAGAAGAAACGATTCTGGCGCCAGTTACCCCAGTACAAGACATTTGCTTGCTGCCGCTGACAGGAACAGACCCCCGTCTGGTTCCCCTAATTGACAAAAAGCAATTGTGCGATCGCTACGCGGCGATTCTCCGCAGCATTGACCCCCGCATCGCCACAATCTCCGTGCGCTACGGCGACAGCACCCAGCGGATAATCCTCGCCACCTCCGAAGGCACCATGCTCGAACAAGGTTGGGCAGACATGGAAATGCGCTTTGCCGCCACCGCCCGGAGTGGGGAAACCGTACAAACCGGCCGCGAAACCACCGGTTCCCGCAAAGCTTACGAAGACTTAACCGATCTCGATGTTCAAGTTCGCAGCGCCGCCCAGAGAGCCGTAGATTCCCTAGCCTTACCCCCCGTCCAAGGCAACACCTACACCGTCGTCATTGACCCAATTTTGACCGGATTGTTCGTCCACGAAGCCTTCGGACACCTTTCCGAAGCTGACATGGCCTACGAAAATCCCGACATTTTGGAAATTATGACCCTCGGCCGCCAGTTCGGCCCCAAAAACTTGCAAATTTTCGACGGTGCAGCGCCAGAGGGACACCGGGGCAGCTATTTCTACGACGACGAAGGCACTCCCGCGACTACTACTCAGTTAATTAAAGACGGCGCTTTAGTCGGGCGACTGCACTCGCGGGAAACGGCGGGCAAATTGGGAGAAACGCCTACTGGCAATGCTCGCTGTTTGAATTATCACTATCCGCCGATCGTCCGCATGACGAATACTTGGATCGAACGGGGTGACACGCCTGTTGCTGACTTATTTTCTGGTATCAAAGAAGGAGTTTATGCGCGCAATTGGCAAGGCGGCATGACTAACGGCGAGATGTTTACTTTCAGTGCCGGCGAAGCTTGGATGATCCGCGACGGAAAACTAGACAATCCGGTGCGGGATGTTACCCTTTCGGGTAATGTTTTCAGCACTTTAGCCGATATTGAGGCGATCGGCGACGATTTCTACTGGGATGAATCCGGCGGCTGCGGCAAAGCAGGACAAAGCGGTTTGCCCGTGGGCTGCGGCGGCCCGAGTTTGCGGATTCGCGATGTCGTTGTTGGTGGCGAAGCTGCGGAAGAAGATTAAAGCTTCAAAAGTTTAAAAAATAAAGGTAAAGCGCCAGATTCCTACTCGCGCTTTACCTTTATTTTTTGAGTGCAACATTTCGCGCCCGTTTGTGGTGTCTGATGTTGTGACGAGATTGGGCAAAAAAACCCCAATAGCGAACAATTATGCCTTGAGTCGTCAAATACCGCTAAAAAATCGGTTTTTTGCTACGCAGTACGTAAGTCCCCAATTAATAAATCGAAATCTTCAATTTTTCTCTTCTTATCCCAATTTTTAATTCTCCCATTCTCCCCCTAATTCCCTGCAATTATTGCTTTTTTCTGCTTTATCTCCCCTTGCCTCGGTCTGGCGCCTCATTTTTATCGTTATCTGCATCTGCGTCAAAGGTCGGAGTGTCGGCTAGAGTGGTTAAAATTTCGGGAGCAGAGTTGTCTTGAGCAAAAAAGGTCGATCGAGTTTCTAAGCTTTGAGCATTAACTGCGCCAGCAGTCAGTAACAGGCTTGACATCAGGATGGAAGAGTAAACGCGCATCATAAATTTTGGTGTTTGTATTTTCCCCTTCTTGATACGCAGTCTGCACTCTGCTATCAGGATAAAAAAAATAATTGTGACGAAATCCTCAATTAGTAAGTGACCGCACCTACAATTTTTTTGAGTTTTGGTTAAAAGCTGGTGAAATCCATCATCTAGCTCGCTGGTTCGCTGGTAATTTCTAGTTCTCTGCTACTTGCGGGCAACCAGCAGAATTCAAGACCCTGTTCAAAAAAATAATGCTACTCTTCTATGCCCGTCTTCCCAACCCTGGTAGTTATAAATCATTCCCAAATCTAAAATCTAAAATCTAAAATGATATGACCCCTGGAATCCTCTTGAAAGGGGCTTCCAACAAGGAAACGAAAACCGCCAATTGTAAAGTTTTACTACTTTTATGATTGACTTCATAATTTATTTAGTTGAAGCGGCAACCCGGGGATTAAAGACACAACAGGAAAGTACCCAGGCGCGCCATCAGCAGCTTACATATAAATATCTTGGTGAATGAGATTCCTTAAAGCGGGCACTGCCTCATTTTTCACATTAACTTCATAAATGATTGCTATTGTATTTTTAAATAAATTGTGAACCTTTGATTTTTTCTGATTTTTGCCGATCTTTTCCGATCTTTTCTTCTCTGGCTTTGTGACAAGAGCGGTTACGCGCCACTCCGAAGGAGGAGTCGAAAGCGGTTGGGGAAAAAAAACCCGTTCACAAAATCGTGGAGTCAATCTCAAATCTCAACTCTCAAATCGAACTGGCGCGCAGGGAGTAAAAAAACTGGTTTTAAAACTGATATCGCGGAGTCAATCTCAAATATCAAATCTCACAGCGACTGACTTGCACATCTACCTGCAGGAATAGCGACTCAAGGGTTGACGAGTTGTCCAAAATAACATCAGCTTGTTGACATTTTTGAGCTAGCGGCAACTGAGTGTTAATGCGGGCCTGAGCTCGATCGTAACTCAAGCCGTCTCGCTGCATTAGTCGTTCTAACTGCACTTCGGGTGAACAGTACACCACCCAAATTTCGGTACACAAGTCAGTCATATTAGCTTCAAACAACAGTGGCACTACTAAAACCAAAGTCAACGTGTCAGTGGGGGCGCAGAAAGCGGAGTTTTTTTCAACAATACTTCGTTCTAGCTTTTGATCGCGGTGAAAAAACTTGGTTTCTTGAGTTTTTGTACCTAAATTCTGTGTGTCCTGGGATACCGGAGTCAATGCAGCAATGCAGCTTTGAGTTTCCTCAACAAATCGGCGTCGCACGTAAGGGTGAATCTGTTGTTCCAACCACTGCCGCTCCGCTGCGTTACAAAAAATAATACTTCCCAACTCCGGCCGATTTAAAGTGCCGTCGGGGAGCAAAATACCGGCGCCGTATCGTTCTACAATAGAGTCAAGTATTGGCGAACCGGGGTTCACAGCTTCGCGGGCGTAAATATCGGCATCTAAAATCGGAAATCCACAGGCATCTGCCAGATAATTAGATATAGCGGTTTTACCGGTGGCGATGCCCCCAGTTAAACCGATCAGACGGACAATTCGATCGCTCATAATTTTCTCTGTTTAAACTTCCTGTGTTTCGACACTTACTGTCAGTCTTTGCTATGTTGGTGACACAATCAAATTTAGACTTAAAATTTAAGATTTGCGATCGAGAGTTCGCGTTAGGAAGTGTCAGCATTGGGGTGCGATCGACTCTTTTTTACCTAAAATCTCAATTTTAAACTCGAATGAAGGTCTAGACCGAGGCAAACTTATGAATGCTCAACGTGCTGTGCGGTCGATTCTGGCAGCAATTCCCCTTGCTGGATTTTTGATATTAGATTTTTTCCCCAACCTGGTTTTCCTCAAAGAAAACAGCAGGGGATGGATACTCGTGGCAATTTATCCCCAATCTCAAATTGCTGCGGCACAATCTATTATTTCAGCCCCAGACGGCACCGGAACCGCTGTCACCGCCCCAGGTACAGGGTCGCCCCCCCGCTACGACATTAAGGGCGGCACTCCCTCCAGAGACGGAGCAAATCTGTTCCACAGTTTTACTCGGTTCGGTCTGAATTCTGGCGAAACTGCCAATTTCATCTCCAACCCAACCGTTAAAAATATCCTCGGCCGCGTTGTCGGCGGGGACGCTTCCTTAATTAACGGTCTCATTCAAGTTACTGGCGGCAATTCTAACTTGTTGCTGATGAATCCCGCAGGGATTATTTTTGGAACGAATGCCCGACTCGACGTGTCCGGGTCTTTTTTGGCTACCACCGCTAGCGGTATCGGTTTTGACGACCGTTGGTTCAACGGTACAGGCGCGAACGACTACCCAGCCCTAGTCGGAGCGCCGAATGCTTTTGTTTTTGGCTCACAGCCCGCGAGTATTGTCAATGCCGGTAACTTGGCTGTCGGAACCGGGCAAAATTTGACTTTGCTCGGCGGCACGGTCATCAGTACAGGGCAACTTTCAGCCCCGGGCGGTCAAATTACTGTGGCGGCTGTCCCGGGCAAAAATCTCGTGCGGTTCAGTCAAAACGGACTTTTGCTGAGTTTAGAAGTTTCTCCAGCAGCCGGAATGTCGGGTTCGGAAGGTGTTCCCTTCTCTCCCCAGAGTTTACCTGGGCTGCTCTCGGGCCCCGGCGTGGCTAACGCTACGGGTATAACTACGAACGCTCAAGGTGAAGTTGTACTCACAGGCGGTCAAACAGTGCCAGGAGGTGCTGGAACTGCGCTGGTAGCGGGTTCTGCGGACGTGTCTGCTACGGGGGGCCAGGGAGGAAGCGTCAACGTGTTGGGCGACAAGGTAGGGCTGTTGGGAGCGAAGATTGAAGCTTCGGGGCCGGACGGCGGCGGAACGGTGCGGATCGGGGGAGATTACCGAGGCGAGGGAACTGTGCCGAATGCCAGGATGACTTACGTGGATGGCAAAAGTTCGATCGCCGCCAACGCAACTGAATCAGGCAACGGTGGCAGAGTTGTTGTCTGGGCTGACAACACAACAGCATTTTTGGGCAGCATCAGCGCAAATGGCGTTTCTGCAACGGGAACCGCAGGTGTTGGGGGGTTTGTGGAAGTTTCGGGCAAGCAAAGATTGATTTTTAACGGTACTGTTGATACCTCTGGGACAAACGGTTTGGGGACTTTGCTGTTAGATCCATACAATATTTTAATTACAGATTCCCTACAAGGTGGGGGCGATGCCGAAATAATTGCCGACAATAATATTTTGGCAACAGAAACGCTACCAGGACAGCAAAACAATTCTGAGCCTTCGCTGACAATTTCGGCTAGAGCTTTGGAAAGTATGTCGGCTACGTCAAATGTGGTTCTCGAAGCGCTCAATGATATTACAATTGCTGATTTGGCGGACAATCAGTTGAGCTTTCAAGCAACTACTGGTTCGGTAACATTGAGGGCAGATGCCGATCGCAATGGTGCGGGTGCTTTTTCGATGAATGCGGCCGATACAATTAGCACGGCTGGCGGTGCGATCGCCATTTCTGGAAATCAAATTACTGCGGGCAATTTGTCGAGCAACGGCGGAAATATTAGTTTGATTAGTCAGGGTTCGACAGTTGCAAACGATATTTCTTCATCCAATCCTAGCACCGGAACCAGCGGGAATATTTTACTCGAAGGTCTGAACGTAACAGCCCAAAAAATTGATGCCAGCGGCCGGGAAGCGGCGGGAAATGTAACTGTGACGGCTCGGAATGTTCTGGGAGTGAGCTTCGTCGCAGGGGGCTCGGGAAACATTACTTTGACTGGTAATGAAATTAATTTCAAAGGCGAAAAAAATTCGGTCAGCGGTACTGGCTTTTTGGTACTGCAACCTTGGAGTCCCGGTCAAAATATTGCGATCGGCGGTTCTGGAGATGTCGGTACTAATATTTATTTGAATCTGACGGCAAGCGACCTCGGAAGTTTGGAAAATGGGTTTGCTGGAATTACGATCGGCCGCAGCAACGGTATCGGTTCAATTCTGATTGCCAACGATTTCACATTTTACGATCCGCTAATTATTCAATCGCCAGCGGGTTTGGGAACAATCACTACCACAAATTCCCTGACAGCGGCTGACAATGCCTCAATTACTCTCAAAGCTGATGGCAATATCCGTACCGGAAATATCACTACCAACAATCAGGAAATTCGCATCGTCAGCACCGCAGGCAATGTCACAACCGGTCGGCTACTTACTGGAACTTCCCGCACCATCAACACTTCTGTCAATTCTTCCGAAGATACAGGCAATTCGGCGGGAGATGTTAGTGTTACCGCACAGGGCACGGTGACTGCCGGGGCGATCGACACAAGGGGCGATCGCGCGGGGAAGGTAACGCTGACGGGGCGCAATGGAATCACTGCAGGGGCGATCGAAGCTGGCGACTCGCAAACAGGGGGAGATATTACCCTGACGGGCAACGAAATTGACTTGACGGGTGACAAAAATTCGATCGCCAGCAACGGCAATCTGGTGTTGCAACCGGCCGATCCAAGCCAAAACATTATAATTCAAGGTTCTGACGATACAGAAGCTCTGAACTTGACTGCTGCTGAATTGAACACTTTTCGGAATGGGTTTGCTTCGATCGCGATCGGGCGCGCTGACGGTAGCGGGGTGATCTCGATTCCTTCTGGAACGCCAAATTCAACTCCAAATTCAACGCCAGTGGCGGTGACATTTCAAGATCCGACGACGATTCGATCGCCATCGGGCAGCGGCGCGATCGTGGGAACGAGTGCGATCGTCGGCACTGATAACGCCACGATCTCTCTGATGGGCGGTACTGTAGCCGTCGGAGACGTTACCTCGACTGCGGGGATTAACATCACTACCAGTCAAGGCAAGTTGACTGCTGGTACGGTTTCATCTCGCTCAACTTCCGGGGTGGCGGGCCCTATCACTATTCGCAGCGCCGGTGCGGTAGAAACCGGCAACATCGATGCTTTTGGTGCCAGAAGCGGGGGAGATATTTCGATTGCGGCGCCGGGCAGGATCGTTACAGGGGTGATCAACTCGAGTTCGCAATCGGGAAGTGCCGGTTCGAGCCAAATTACCGGGAACAAAGATATTGAAGTTGTTTCGATCAAAGCTCGTGGCAATACCGGCGGCGATGTGGCAATCGAAGCTGGGGGAGCATTTCGGGCTGCGGGAACAGGAACGGCTGCTGAGCGCGCCCAGGTCAGCATTTCTACAGAGGGGCTGGCTCAATCGGGTTCACAGACGCTGCTGCAAAGCACTTGCCCGTCGGGAACCTGCACGGCGGCGACTGTTGGGACGGGAAACTCGAAGTCGAACACTGCCACCTCCTCAACTGCGATCGGGCCGCTGGTGATCGTGCCGAGTCCGGCAGCAACTAGCAGCGTGGAACTGCAAACTACAGACAATTCTCAACAAATTGTGACTCAGGTGAGTCTCCCCCCCGCACCGTCTGCGCCAAAGAGCAGTAGCGCCAATGTCTCGCCAGAACCTGCTGCTACGTCTGTTGAGGTGGGGTCGAACGACACTGCTGCAGGCCCGGTAGTGGTGTCGCCGTCGGTGTTAACAGACAATTGGGGCGCGCCTGCGACGACAGAAAACGGCAGCGTGGCAACAACTCCACAGAAGCCTGCGAGTGCGGTGAGTGCAGAAAGTATCGGGAATGTGAGGGTTCCTGAGATTTCTCGATCGAGTTCGATCGCGCAAATAAGTCCGATCGACGCAGTGCAGCAAAGGGATAGAACTCAGGGCCGGGAATTTGAACGTTACTTTGGGGGTAATCTCACTGAAAAGTCAGTCACGCAGCAAAGTATTCGAGATACTCTCAGCAGCGTCAATCGGTTGACTGGGGTTAAACCCGCGATCCTTTACGTGTGGGCGAAAGAAAAACATTTAGAACTTGTGCTGTTATTGCCAGACGGCAAAAATGTTTTTAAAAGCGTGCCTGCAAGCCGCGAGACAGTGCTGCAAGTTGCTAAAAAATTCACTAATGCTATCAGAACTCCTAGGAGATTGAATGCTGCTAATTACAAGGAACCTGCCGAGCAACTTTACCACTGGTTAATTGCACCGCTGCAACCGGAATTGGAGGCTAACAAGATTGACACTTTGGTGTTTTCGATGGACGCCGGTTTGCGAACTTTGCCTTTGGCTGCTCTTTACGACGGCAAGCAGTTTTTGGTAGAAAAGTACAGTTTGGGGCTGATTCCGAGTTTGAGTTTAACTGATACTCGCTATGCCGATGTTAAGGGTTCTGAAGTGTTAGCGATGGGTGCGTCGAATTTTCCTGCCAAATACGATCAAAATCCTTTGCCTGCGGTGCCGCTGGAAATATCGACAATAGTCGGCAAGATTTGGCCGGGTTCGTCTTTTCTCAATGAAGCTTTTACTTTGGCAAATTTGAAGAACAAGCGCAATCAACCGCAATACAAAATTATTCATTTAGCTACTCACGGGGATTTTCAGCCTGGGGGGGCGGAAAATTCTTACATTCAGTTTTGGGATACTAAGTTGCAGTTGAATCAGTTGGAGCAGTTGAAGCTATCTAACCCGCAGGTGGAGTTGTTGGTTTTGAGTGCGTGTACTACGGCGGTGGGAGACGAACAAGCTGAGTTGGGGTTTGCAGGGTTGGCGGTACACGCGGGGGTAAAATCCGCTTTGGCGAGTTTGTGGTATGTCAGCGATGTCGCTACTTTGGGGCTGATGACTGAGTTTTACCAGGAGTTGCGTACAGCGCCGATTAAGGCTGAGGCTTTGCGGCAAGCGCAGTTGGCGATGCTGCGGGGAGAAGTGCGGTTGCAAGATGGTTATTTGGTGCGATCGGGCAACTATGAAGCTCTGCCTTTGCCGTCGGAGTTGACCACCAGGGGCGATCGAAATTTCTCGCATCCTTATTATTGGGCTGCTTTTACCATGATCGGTTCGCCTTGGTAATTCTGAAGCAGGAAGGAATCAGGGTGCGATGTTCAAACTCACTAATAACTAATGACTTATGACTCATGATTAATTGCTAGCTGCGATTGGACTCAAGCCTTTGAGAATTCGGAGTACATCATGTAAATTATTAGTGCGATTGCTAATTCCAAATAAATCAGATGTGCTATATCGAGGTGATTCTTCTTTGACTAATTTAACAAAGATGAAACTGCCACCTGTAGCAATCATGCCGTAACTAGGTTGATCGGGATTAGGATTTGCCAGCATATAAGCTAAGATTTGCGCCAAGCCGGCTTCGATCGAAAATGAAACTCGCTTCGATTCTATTACCATCAGCCACAACTGCTCTTTTAAAACTAAAGTATTGATGCTGCCTTTGATGATAACGCCTTCATCTTATTCGGAAAATTCGACGGATTTTTCTGGCTTAATGTAGAAAGGATGCAGATAAAAGTCGCCGGCAAATAACAGCGGAGAGACGAGCGACAAACTAATAGTTTTTTCCCGCATCGGCGGATACTCCAACAAGTTGAAGTAACCCGCTTTAATCTGATCTAGCTGTCGTTTTTGAAAGGCGCTAATTTCTGGCAACTCGTCTTGCCATTCTCTGAAAAATTGGTCGTCTGTGACAACTTGCAGGTCAAAAAGTGTTTTTAATTCTTCTAATGTGACATTTTTAGCTTGAATTGTTTGAACCCTAATTCGAGCCTGTTAATTTTATGGGTAATTACAATTTTATCAAATTTTCAGCTAATATTATGTCTACTCGAAAGAGTATAACAAAATTGGTTCGTAGTGAGAACCCAGAGTCCTAATCCAACTCGCTCGGACTTGCATTCCTCACTACGAAATGGTAACGGTTATTTTATGGAAGATGATATAATAATAAGTCAAAATTGAATTCTGCTAATTCCAAATTTTTTGCAAATTGAGAACAAATCCCGGCAAAACATTTTCCCCAGAAAGGGTGAGAGGAGATTGTAAAACTTCCACATCTTGGCCGGGGCGATAAATTTCAACTTCCCGTTTTTTGCGGTTAATCAGCCAACCCAAACGACAGCCATTTTCCATATATTCTTGCATTTTTTCCTGAGTCTTTTTCAAGCTGTCAGTTGGCGAGAGAATTTCCACAGCAAAATCGGGACAAAGCGGGATAAATTTTTCTCTTTGTTGAGGTGTTAAAGCTTCCCAGCGCGATTTTTCTACCCAAGACGCATCGGGAGAGCGATCGGCTTTATTTGGCAGAGTAAATCCTGTGGAGGAATCAAAGGCTTCACCGAGTTGGGTTTGTTCGTTCCAAAGTCCAATCTGTAAGTTGAATTTTGAGTTGCTTCTTCCCGTTTCTCCTCCGGTTGGGGGCATGACAATTAATTCTCCGTTGGCGTTGCGTTCGAGTTTCAAGTCTGGGTTTTCTTCGCACAGTTGATAAAACTGTTCTGAAGTTAGTTTGATAATGGAATTGAGGTTTAAGGTGATAGCAGTCATTGTTATTTACCTGCTGTTTGTAGGAACTTGATTAAGAATTAAAAATGGGATTAGTCATTTTTAATTCTTAATTCTTAACTTCTAATTCTACTGCAATTGCTTGATTCGGTTGAGTGCGTCTTGATAGGCGCTGGTTCTTCCGCCTTGCTTGTAAAGTTCTGCTGCTTTTTGAAAGTCGGCAATTGCTTTTGGTTGGTCTTTGTTGTCCAGGTAAGCTAAAGCTCGGTTGTAGTAGGCGTCGGCAAAACCGGGATTGGCTTCGATCGCCCGCGTGTATGCTTGAATAGCATTGGAACCTCGTGTGGGTTCGGTTTGAGACAAGCCGGCGGTGATGAAAGTGCGGGCATTACCGATATTAAAATACAATTCAGGGGTATATTTGGGCTTGAAAGCGAGTGCTCTGTTGAAATC
>NZ_JAUBRO010000072.1:0-24956 GCF_036701945.1 Microcoleus sp. MON1_C1
TACTAACGAACATACATTTGATTTCCCCAAAATACGTCAATATACTTACACACAGAAAATCATTTAGGATTGCTATATGCTGCCTATGGAGGTATTTACATTCTTGCATCTCTGGTTTGGTTATGGCTGATTGAAGGAGTTAAGCCAGATAAGTGGGACTTGCTTGGTGTTACAATTTCCCTGATTGGAACCGCTGTAATTTTGTTCAGCCCACATCGCTGAGCGGTGTTATTATCGAACTCAAACAGTTTACGCATCTCCTTTGGGTATGATTTCTGCAGAGCGGTAATTCCACTAAATTCCAAATATAGCAATCCTAAATCATTTGTGAATTTCTTACTCCCTCCCCGCGGGTTCGGGGAGGGTTGGGGTGGGGTAAAAAATTTATGTGGCAGGTTACTAAAAGTTGGCTAAAAGCATCAGGCGCAGAGTTTTGGTTGCCATTGCCGTTTGTGGCGATCGCGTTTTGGGCTGGCTCCAGTTTCCTAATGGCTCAAGAATTACAACAACCCCAAATCGCAGAGAATAAACTTCAGGCAGATACCCAGCTTAAAGCAACGGTATCTGTCAATATATTGCTGATCAACGCGGTGATTAACCGAAAACAAGGAACAACCCAGGTTGCGGTAGAAACAGCAGAACCCATTTTGAAGCGATTGGAATTAGAATTGCCAATGACTGACGCAACCCAGATAGAGGCAGCGATCGCCCAAGAACTACACTTATCACGTCAAAATGTTCGCCAGTTAGTTCGTTACGAGATCGTTGAATAAGTTTATTGTTTCAATATTGCGATCGCATCCAGTCAAATAAGGTTGTTAAATTTATAGGTTTCCTCACTGCGACCGCGCAATTTTTTAAGTGGCAAGAAGCGCCCAATACTCTTGCCACTTCACTGTTAGGAACTACTGAGTGACGATTTCGTTATTGATGGAAATATTCGGTGCAGTTTGCCGAGCAATTTGTTCTGCCAATGCTTTTTGTTCTGCCGTTTGAACGCGCCCTGTTAACACAAGCGAATTATCCCGATCGTCTGCGTCCAAATCGAATTGCTTGAGGGTGCCATTGGAGTCCAAGGCCTCTTCTACGCGATCGGCAATATCGTCAATGTCTTGATTCTGAGCCGTCTGTGCAGTCGTGGTTGCAGGCGCAGAAGCCGTTGGAACCGTCGTATTTCCAGTGGCAGTTGTGGGAGCAGAAGTAGATGGAACAGTTGTCTGTGAATTATTTGACGGGTTGCAAGCACCTAAACCCAAAATTGCAACTGTGCTGACGCTGATTCCTTGCACAAATAGCTTTAATAATTGCATATTTTTTGTTTGTTTTGTTTGTTGTGAAACGCAATTTTGCCGATAAAGCTCAGCATGAAGTCTTTGAGCCTTTCAAGTTAACAAGTGAATGTACGATTGTTCATCCATCAAAAGGAATGCTTTTTACAAACTGAAAAAACAACAATAAATCAAATCCAGTCAACTAAGGTTGGCAAGTCCATAAGCTATCTCAATCCCTTCTCTGCCTAAGTATAGGAAGCAAATGTGATCCAAATGTGAGTAACAGAAATCAGTCGATCACTTTTCCCTCACATTCATCAATGACGCTAGAAACAAGACGAAACAACACAGAAGCACTTGGCTTGAGAAGAAGCGTTATGACTGCAACGAATGTAGAAAAATTAGTAGAACACTCTTGGCATCACCTCTCTGTCGAGAAAGTGGCTCGGCTTTTAGAGACTGACCTGGAAATAGGTCTATCTTCCGACGTGTCAGCTCAACGGCGCGAGATCCTCGGTCCCAATCAACTAACGGCTCAGAAGCAGCAAAGTGCCTGGTTGCGATTTTTTCAGCAACTGAATCAGCCGCTAATCTACATTTTATTAGCCTCAGGCATAGTGACAGCATTTCTGAAAGAGTGGATTGATTCAGGGGTAATTTTTGGGGTTGCTCTGACGAATGCCACCATTGGTTTCGTTCAAGAGTCAAAGGCAGAGAATGCGATCGCCGCTTTAGCAAAATCTGTTGCAACTGAGGCAACCATTCTCCGCAACGGTCAAAAGCAACTGGTTTCATCCAGTGAACTGGTTCCTGGCGATCTCGTCTTGCTGTCTTCTGGGGATAAAGTGTCTGCGGATGTACGGCTGATCGAAGTCCGTGACTTACAGGTTGATGAGTCAGCGTTAACGGGAGAATCTGTCCCGGTTGAGAAGCAATCCCAGGCGCTAGAGGCAGACGCTGCACTGGCCGATCGCACGAACATGGCGTATACCGGAAGCCTGGTAACGTTTGGACAGGGACGCGGACTCGTCGTCAGCATTGGTGACATGACCGAGACCGGACACATCTCCCAACTCATGCAGCAAAGTACCACACTGGAAACCCCACTGAGTCGCAAAATTGACAAATTTAGCAAAACCTTGCTCTATGTCATTTTAGGTTTGGCTGCCTTCACCTTTGCTGCAGGCATTGCCCAGAGATTTTCTTGGGTTGAGGTGTTCAAGGCATCTGTGGCGCTTGCCGTCAGCGCAATTCCTGAAGGCTTACCCGCGATTTTAACGGTCACGCTGGCGATCGGGGTTTCCCAAATGGCAAAGCAGCACGCCATTATTCGCAAACTTCCGGCAATTGAGACGCTGGGCAGCACCACCGTGATTTGTTCCGACAAAACCGGAACCTTGACACAGAATCAAATGACGGTTCAAGAGATAGATGCCGGTGGAAAGCGATATCGGGTTAGCGGTGGAGGATATGCACCAGACGGGAAAATTTCTGTAAATGGACACTCCGTTGACCTGGCGAACGCACCTGCTTTGTATGAATGCCTGCAAGCAGGATTGTTGTGCAACGATTCGCATCTAGAAGTGCAAGATGGAAACTGGACTGTAGTCGGTAGTCCAACAGAAGGGGCGCTGGTTGCGGTAGCCCAAAAAGCGGGGTTAATTACTGAGAAACTGGAGGAAGCGCTTTCCCGGCTCGATACACTGCCGTTTGAATCTCAGTTTCAATACATGGCAACCTTACACGACGATCGTCCACAACGGTTGATTTATGTCAAGGGTTCAATTGAGGCAATTCTCAAGCGCTGTCGCCAGATGCTCGATGAAGAGGGAGAGGCGAGATCCCTCAACCCCGTGCCGATCGAGCAAACCGTGGAGAGAATGGCAAAAAAAGGGTTACGAGTTCTGGCACTTGCCAAGAAAGTTGTACCCGCTTCTCAATCTTCAATTGAGCATTCTGATATTGAGGAAGGGTTAACTTTTGTGGGTCTGCAAGGCATGATCGACCCGCCTCGCCCCGAAGCGATTCAAGCGATTCAAGCCTGTCGGTCTGCGGGAATTCAGGTCAAGATGATTACCGGCGACCATGCCAAAACAGCAGCAGCGATCGCGCACCAAATGGGACTAAATCAAACCCAAGAGGCTCCCGTTTTTACGGGTCAAGAACTCGCTCAAATGAATCAGCAGCAATTAGCCAATGCTGTTGAACAAAGCTGCGTGTTTGCTCGTGTAGCGCCAGAACAAAAGCTCCGCATTGTCGAAGCACTTCAGTCTAAGGGCGAGATTGTGGCGATGACTGGAGATGGAGTTAACGATGCTCCCGCCCTGAAGCAAGCTGATATTGGGGTAGCGATGGGCATCACGGGCACTGAAGTCACAAAAGAAGCCGCAGATATGATTCTGACGGATGACAACTTTGCTTCGATCGAGAAAGCAGTTAAGGAAGGGCGCACGGTTTATAAGAATCTGCTGCGGGCGATCGCCTTCATCCTGCCCGTGAATGGTGGAGAGTCCATGACCATCTTGATTGCCGTACTTTTGGCAACCCCACTACCCATTTTGCCAGTACAAATTCTCTGGCTGAATATGGTCAGTTCAGTTGCGTTGAGCTTACCGTTGGCATTTGAGCCGCCCTCTCCCGATGTCATGCAACATCCACCTCGACCGGCCAATGAACCGCTGCTGTCTCGCAGGCTGACGGCTCGGATTCTGACAGTTTCGGTATTTAACTGGATTGCGATCTTTGGGATGTTTGAATGGATCGTCCAAACCACAGGCAATGAAGATCTAGCCCGGACGATGGCAATTCAAGCATTGGTGGCTGCCGAAGCTTTTTACCTGTTAAGTATCAGTCGCTTCGTTCCGGCGATCGTCGCCAAACTACGCGGTAAAGATGAATCAGTTGGCTATGCTGTGGCGATCGGCATTGCGGCTATTTTCATTCTCCAATTCCTGTTTAGCCAATGGGGCATTATGAATCAGTTATTCGACACTGAAGCTTTGAGCACAATCCAAGGCTTAATTTGTATCGGATTCGGACTGCCCATGATTGCTTTGTCAGCTTTGCTAAAGCGTTTTGCACCTCTGAACTAAGTGGTTTTTGTGATGCGGCTATTCACAGCGGCTTTACACACTATTTACCAATTTTGTAGCGTTGAATATTGAAGATTTCTCATGAATTACCAAAATCTCAAACGTGCTAGCGGCCTATTTACTAATCATCGAAACGTAAAGCAGGCGCTAGTTGAGCTAAAAAGCAGGGGTTTCCCCATGCAAAAGATTTCAGTGATTGCTAAACCTTCTGACAATGATGATTTAGACTCTCTGGGAGTGCAGCAAATTTTAATCACAAGAGCAGCAGCCGCACAAGTAGGCGCGATCTTAGGCAGCATACGACTAGGTGCACTAGCCTTAATTGTTGGACTCAGCAGCCTGCTAATTCCCGGTATTGGTCCGCCATTAGCGGTGGAAAGCATTTTAGCAACTTTCTTTGGAAGTGGGATTGCTGCAACTGCGGGCGGCCTATATGGCGCACTTCAAGGATGGTTGGCGCCAGAAGAACAAGCAAGAATTTACAATGACAGATTTAACCAGGGAGATTATTTGATCGTCATGGAGGCAAGAGAAAATGAGATCGTAATTGCTGAACCTGTTTTTAAACGTTGGGATATTCGGAGGTGGCGTGTCTATGATGCTACCTAAATTCAAGGTAAGAAAAGACGATTACCTTTGAGGAATTTATTCGCGCAAATCAGAACGTCCAAAACCACTCAAAATTTTGACTGTCGATGGCTTTGGGCGATCGCTCTCCTACTCCTTAGATATAAGATATGGAGCGACAACTTCCATTACCCGCCTTAGTGGCAACCGCGATTGGGTCGGCAATGCTTTTTCTTTGAGGAAAACGAGTTTATGAGAGGAGTATCGGTGATCGAGTCGATTGTAGCGCAACCACCTCCCTTGGGCAGCAATCCTGCTACAAATAGCCAAACGGCAGGAGTCATTCCTGAATTGGTCATTATCTTGATAATTCTGCTGCTGATTGCAACTGTTGTTGCACTCGTAACCCAACGGTTGCGAATTCCCTATGTGACGGGCTTAGTGTTAGCAGGCTTGCCCATTACGGAGCTCTTGTCGCGTCGAATTGGTTTAGACCCCTCTTTAGTATTAAATCTTTTCCTACCAATTCTGATTTTTGAAGCAGCTATCAATACCGATATCAGCCGTCTCCGCAGCACCTTTAAGCCGATCGCCCTGCTGGCGGGTCCAGGCTCGATCTTTTCCTCAGCAATTATCGCTGTTCTGGTTAAATTTGGGCTGGGGCTAGACTGGATTCCTGCGTTGCTGATCGGAGTCATTCTGGCAAACACTGATACAGTCTCAATGATCGCGGTTTTTAAGGAGATCCGTGTGCCTTCCCGGCTATCCACCATCGTGGAAGGAGAAACGCTGTTTAACGATGCGGCTGCTCTAATTTCATTTAATTTGGTTTTGGTCATTTATGCGACAGGTTCTCTCACCGCTATACAAGGCGTGAAGGAACTGCTCGTGGTTGCCTTAGGTGGGGCACTGGTCGGGGGTGTTTTAGGTTATTTAAGCGTGCCGATATTTGTTCGCTTAGACGATCGGTTGAGTAGCCTTTTGTTAACCGTCGCTCTGGCATTGGGAACCTTCCAAATCGGACAATTTTTAGGCGTATCGGGCGCGGTGGCGGTGGTCATCGCCGGACTTGTTTTTGGCAACCTTGGGCTGCCTCGCAGTTCGTCTGCCTCGGATCGGATTACCTTGCTGAGTTTCTGGGAATACGCTGGTTTTGGCGTCAATACGTTTATTTTCTTGCTGATTGGGATTGAAATTAACCCGCTGACGCTGTGGAGAATTTTGCCATCCATTTTATTCGTTATTCTGGCCTATCAACTGGGACGGATTCTCTCAGTCTATTTGTTATTAGCGGGGCTGCGCTGGTTCGATCGTCCCATTCCGCTACGCTGGCAGCACGTTTTGGTTTTAGGGAATATTAAAGGGTCTCTATCAATGGCCTTAGCTGTTACGATTCCCTTGAACCTACCAGGACGGGATAACATCATTGCCCTGGTGTTCGGTGCAGTTTTATTCTCCTTAGTCGGACAGGGATTAAGTTTACCGTGGATGGTAAAACGACTAAAAATAAGCCGTGTTTCTGATGTAATGCAGGAAGCTGGGCAGTTACAGATTCAGTTGATCGCTTCCAAAGCGGCTCAAGATGAGCTAGATAGTTTGCTGAAATCTGGCGTGTTGCCGAAGGCAGTTTACGAGGAGTTATGGGCATCGTATCAAGCACGAGTAGCACACTCTGAGCGAGTGCTGCGCGATCTCTACAATAAACATCGGGCAGGGCAAGTACAGGGCGATCGCAGCGGGCTAGATACGATTCGACGGCGATTGCTCCTAGCAGAAAAAGGAGCCGTTAGCGATGCCCTCCGCAAGCGAATTGTTCCAGAGGATCTGGTTGAGCCTTACATCAAAGATTTGGATGAGAAACTTCTAACGTTGGCAGATGACTAGCGCGAATGCCGAGGTAATCAATCATCTGGTGAACTAGCTCTGGACGGGTGACGACCAAGATGGTAGAACCTGCTTCTAGAACAGTATTGCCGTTCGGAATCTCCAGATTGGCGCACGCATGGCATTGATAACCAATAATCAGCGAACCTTTTGGAAAACGAGGGTCTTGAGCAATTTGAGCAACGCTGCGGCCTGCCACATTGCAATCGCCTGGAACGGGCAGCTTTAGCACCTCGACTTGTCCTTGTTCAAAGTGCATCATCGATTCGATTTGAGGGTATTCAATCGCATTGGCCATTGTTGCGACTGCCAAATCAATCGTGCTGATGATGTGACTGGCTCCGGCAAGTCGATAGGCTTCCATGAATTCGCGATCGCGCATTCGCACCACAATATGGGAGATGCCATAGCTTCTGGATAGGGTGATCAGCGCTAAATTCAGTGCATCGTCCCTGAGTGCTGCAACGACTGCGTTTGCTTGTTTAATTCCTGCTTCCAGAAGAACCGTTGTACTCACCGCACTGCCTTCAAATGCCATTACTCCGATTTTTTCACGAGCAAAGCGACAAGCAAGCGGGTCGGCATCGATGATTGCCACCGTATGACCGAGTTTTAATAACTGCTGGGCCAAACCCAGCCCCATCATTCCTGCTCCACCAATTAATACGTACATGACTATTGGTCACCCCAAAAAGGAACTTTACAGATCATCGCTATGAGCGATATTGTGTTGGGTTTCTATCAGTTTAATCGGCTTGTGGGGTGGCTTATACCGGGCTTACTTATTACCTGTTCCACAGTTAATTTAATCTGGTTTTGGGGCAGGCATGGCTAGCCCGCCCCTCAAGAAATGTTCCTCAGTTAGGTGCCTAGTGGGAACCCTACATAATCTTAGGCACTTTAAAAAACTCCCCATCGCGATCGGGGGCTCCCTCCAAAATACTTTCTCGCTTAGGAAAAGGTTGCAAATCGTCCGATCGCATCACATTACTAACATCGATCGCCCGCGTTGTCGGCTGCACCTTACTCGTATCCAGTTCGCTCAACTGCTCAAAATAATCCAAAATACCGTTAAGTTGACCAGTAAACTGCTCTTCTTCTTCCGGCGTTAATTCCAATCTCGCTAAATTCGCTACTTTGCGAACTTCTTCTCTGTCAATCATAAAAATGTGTAATTGGGAATTAGTGAGTAGTTTTGACTGGTGCTCTGTAAGTTTTAAGTGAAAGAGTTTTCAATTCACCACTCAACACTTAAAACCCACAACTTTTTGTTTACCCAATCAGGCTTTTGGTAGCTAACAACTGAGGTTAAAAATACACATCAATTTGCGATCGACCTGTTGTCTTCAGCCAATTTTGCACCTCAATGTAATTGTTGGGGGCCAAGCGAATAGCCTCCTTCCAATAATCTGCCGCTTTATCAAACAGCCCTTCCGCCGCTTCTAGATTGCCAGCTTCCTTTTGTTTTTCCCCTTGATAGTGGTAAATCACAGCAATATTATTCAGCGCTTGTGGCATTCTCGGATTGAGCTCCAGGGCTTCGCTGTAATATTCCAAACCTTTATCGTGTTCGCCGTTGCTAGTATGGATCAGCGCGATATTGTACAAGACATAACTGCGATCGTAAGGATCTTCCTCCAGCTTCAGCGCTTCATGATAATTTTCCAGCGCTTCAGCATATTCGCCATCTGCTTGAGCTGACATACCATCCCGGTAATAAGCAAAAGCTTCCTTCGCCTGCTTTTTCGCCGGCATAATCTTCAGGATGATATCAGCCATTACCGTGAAGCTTTTGTCAATAAAGTTATCGTTGCGTTGAGTTCTTGGCATATGCGATTCTTTGGTTAGTGGCTAATCCGAAAAATTAGCCTGTAAAGTTTTCCTATTAATAATTGCGCCACTGTTTTAGTTGGCAGTTGTGTTGAGGGCGCTAAAAAGTCTAGTCGATCGCAAGTGCGAAGCTTAAAACACGCCCTTGGGTTTAACACCCGCGCAAGCTCTATCTATTTTATATAAGTCTTGCAAGACTTGCAAAAAAACCAGATTTCTTTAACCTCTCTCTCGCACTCTAAACAAAACTTACAAAAACCCGTGCAGAAAGGAAAATTTTTGCAGTAGGGTGCAGGGGCGATCCTCTTAGATGGCTTGCCTTCGGATCGATTCGCTAACGCCAATGGGCGATCGCGCACACCCTACTAACTGTAGCCATAATCCCCCTCGTTGACCCTCAGAGCAAACAAGCAAATAGCCTGCCGAGGAGAAATTCCATCACAAAGTTTTATTAAGCTATCCGAGTTCAGCCCATACTTAAAAGTTATTCGGCAAAACACTAGCAATATTTTGCCCCAAAGTCAAGGGCAGCATCAAAAAAAATCAGAAACCCGATCGCCAAAACCAGCTCGAATTCCCGCAATATATAATAAAAATAACCGGGTAATTTTCACAGAGAGAAACCTATGGCTCCGAATCCCACCATTATGCAAGCCGTCGAACAACTTGGCTACCGCGTTACGGTTGGAGACGTGGCGGCAAAAGCTGGATTAGATATCAATTTTGCCCAGCGAGAATTGTTAACCCTCGCCTCCGAAGCAGGCGGCAACCTGCAAGTAGCAGAATCCGGCGACATTGCCTACCTATTTCCCAAGAACTTTCGAGATATTTTGCGAAACAAATTCTTGCGCTTGCAGTTGCAGGAATGGTGGCAAAAAATCTGGCGCATTTTATTTTATCTAATTCGGATATCTTTTGGCATAGTGCTGGTAGCTTCCATCCTCTTAATTTTTGTTGCTATCACTATTTTAATCTCCAGTTTACTCTCCAGCAGCGACAGCAATAACGGGGGAGGAGGAGACGGTGGCGGCGGGGGCGACAGCGGCGGCGGCTTTTCGTTTTTTCCCTACTTCTGGAACGACTTAAGCGGGATATTTTACTGGAACCACGACCAACGATACCACCAGCAGCGATCGCGCTTAACTGGCCAAAAACCCCAGATGAGTTTTCTAGAAGCAGTTTTCTCCTTTCTATTTGGAGACGGGAATCCCAATTACAATCTAGAAGAGCGCAAGTGGATCGATATTGCGACTGCAATTGGCAACAACCGAGGCGCCGTCGTCGCCGAACAAATTGCCCCATATCTAGACAATCTCGGACAGGGATACGCCCGAGAATACGAAGAATATATGTTACCGGCTCTCGCCCGTTTTGACGGCCGCCCCGAAGTCAGCCCCGAAGGGCAAATAATTTACCATTTTCCGCAATTGCAAACCACAGCCGTCCAGAAAAATCCTCAACCAGTAGCAGCTTATTTGCGAGAAATGCTGTGGCGTTTCAGCAACGCCAGCTCCGGCCAAATCATGCTTGCAGCAGGGTTAGGAGCCGTCAATCTTGTCGGTGCGTTAGTTTTGGGGAATCTATTAACTAATAATTTAATCGCAGGTGGATTTATCGGTTTTGTCACCGCTGTTTATCCCATGATCCTGATTTACGGCGTCGGATTTCTCACAATTCCTTTAATTCGCTACTTCTGGATTCAGTGGAAAAATAGCCGGATAGAAGCCCGCAATCAAGAGCGTCAGCAGCGAGCAATGTTATTAAACGAACCTGATAGCACCTTGCTCAAAAAACTCACCTACGCCCGGGAATTTGCAGCAGAAAACTTTCTGACTGGAGAAGACTTAGCTTATACAACAGAAACGGAATTAACCCAACAAGAACTAGAACAGTCAGCAAAAATAGATGCCGAATGGCAGCGGAGGATCGATAGCTCGGACAAGTTGTAATACTAATGAAAAAAAACCCTTGTTTGTTGTTAAGTTAGGTTGAACTAAAATCTTGCACCATTTTCCCGAAGAGGCAGGATGCGTGTTCCACAATAAAACATCTCTGTTGGGGAACGGGCTTTTAGCTCGTTGCTAAGAATTGTGGAAAATGTCAATCGTTATTGATGCCATAATTTTTTCTAGTCCGAGTTTTTTTTAACTAACCTTAGGGCGTTTAAAAATCAAACAATTTTGGTCATACTTCGAGTCGTGATCTAGAGCCACAAGTTCCCATCCCTCCTCCCCCAAATGATTGACAAATAGATGCAGCGAGCCTTGTTTCCAATCTCGCTGTTCTTCACCGTTTACATATAAACTAATCAGCTTGTTTCCAAAAGGATACATATTCGCATCCACAAATAAATACTCCCACTTTTGCATAGCAATCCTTAATGTAGTTAGTCATGTAGTTAGTCCTCAGTCATTAGTCATTCCCAATTCCCAATACTTCGGCTACGCAGTTCTTGGTCTTCGACTACGCGGTTCCTGAGCGTAGTCGAAGGGCGATACAAGTTCCCAATTAATTCGTTGTATTCAGGACACGGAAGTGACGGATACAGAAATAGCTGTTTTTCCCTTATTCTTTCCTCCTTTTTATTTTTCATTCTTCCTTCTTCCTTGTCCATTCCCAGCAGTTACTGGACTGCAATTCTAGCCAAAGTAGTACCCCGGTAATAGTGCAATAAAATCTGCTGGTAGCCGTATCCTTGTCTGGCCAAATTGTAGGCACCCCACTGACTCATTCCTACAGCATGGCCGAAACCTTTGCCAGCAACTTGAAAACCCGTAGGAGCTTGGCCGCTGTTCCTTGGGTTCCCACCGCCCCCATACTGAGGAATCACGGTAAACCGCGTACTCCTCAAATTTAAAACCCGGCGTAAATCTGCGCCAGTCATGACCCTAGAACCGCCATCTCCAACTACTTTCATCCTCAAAACGCTGCCGTGAGCGGTAGTGCGTTCTGGCTTCATCGAGATCACATTGCCCACGCCAGAAATCTTACTGCTGATTTGAGCCCGAGAAAAATTTTCTTTCCATTGGTAAACCGGCGCCCCTTGGTCGAAATCAGGAACAGCACGCAGGTAAGGCAAGGGTTCCGTCCAAACATCCTCGACATTTTCAGTATGTCCCCCAGACGCAGAGTGGAAAGCGGCTAAAATTATCTGACCGTTGTAGGCCAGAACTTGACCAGCGGTTGCATCGACTGCGGAATAAGTGCCAGAAGATTCTGTTTGCAGTCCTTTGTAAACCTGCGAAGACTGAGTGCTGTCCACGTCGTAAAGGTCGGTTTCGCTTTTGAGGCGCTGGTGGATAGCGTAGGAACGGGCGGCGACTGCTTGGGCTTTCAAAGCCTCTTGAGGCCAATTGCCACTCATCTCGGCGCCGAGAACGCTGTAGAGATATTGTTCGATATCGACGTAGTTGACGGCCGTCAAGCCTCCTTTTTCGGGAACTAGAAGCGTGCGTCCCCGATACCAACGATCGCCAATCCAGACATAACCGTTCCCCGTCGGCTCGATCCAAACTTGGTTGGCCGCCCAGCGACCGATCGCCACTGTTCCCGATCGCAATTGAGCCGACTGAGAACTGTTTGCCGACAGTTCGCCCAAATTGCGCCCGCTACCGTCGCGGATTGCAGCCTTTGTAGAACTGCCGACTTTTATCTGACTTGCCCCGTCTTGTACCGCTACTCGCAAGATCAGCGCGGCCTGGGCTGGGGCTACCATTACCAGCCAAAACAACAGCGAAATCCAAAAGTAGCGTTTTTTTAATGTCGAAAGAACGGAAGCAAAAAATACTCCTGACTGCATTTGAAAATTTTCCTTTTATGCTGTATGAGTTTGACAAGTTTTAAGGGGAAGCTGCGGTTCGGGAAAAAGGAAGAGGAACGAAAGAAAGAAAACGTTAGAATTGGGTTTGGCACTCTGTGCGCTGCTCGAAAATGATTTTAGCAACTAGATGTTCGCAGGAACAGCGATTTATCCCGGTTCCTGGGTGTGACTATTTCCTGTATGTCGGATTTGCCGCACTCTGGATATATGTAACATATTTTTTAAGACTTAATTGAGGTGATTTGACTCTTGCAGATTACATTTCTCGGAACTAGCTCCGGCGTCCCCACGCGATCGCGCAACGTTTCCAGCATCGCTCTCCGGTTGCCCCAGCGAGCGGAACTCTGGCTGTTTGACTGCGGCGAAGGAACTCAGCACCAGTTTCTCCGCAGCGACCTAAAAGTCAGCCAACTGAGCCGCATTTTCATCACTCACTTGCACGGCGACCATATTTTCGGCTTAATGGGTTTGCTAGCTAGCTGCGGTTTGGCGGGGAATGTCAAGCGCATCGATCTTTACGGGCCTCCGGGACTTGAAGAATATTTGCAAGCTGGCGTTCGTTATTCTCAAACTCATTTTTCTTACCCGGTTAAGGTACACAAAATTCACGAGGGAGTCATCTATGAAGATGACGAATATATTGTTAGCTGCGGCCCTTTGAAGCACCGAGTTACTGCTTTTGGCTATCGAGTAACTGAGAAAGACCGTCCGGGACATTTTGATGTAGAAAAAGCTAAGGCTGTGGGTATTCCTTCGGGGCCGCTTTACGGTCAATTAAAACAAGGAAAGACGGTAAAGTTAGAGGACGGGCGACAGTTTAAAGGTACTGATTTTTGCGGCCCGGATCAAATCGGGCGCAAGTTTGTGTATTGTACTGACACGGTTTTTTGTGACGGGGCGGTGGAATTGGCGAAGGATGCTGATTTGTTGGTGCATGAAGCTACTTTTGCTCATCAAGATGCTCAAATGGCTTTCGATCGCCTGCATTCAACTTCGACAATGGCGGCTCAAGTGGCTTCGATCGCTGGGGCGAAACAGCTAATTATGACGCATTTTAGCCCACGTTACGCTCCGGGGAATGCGATCGTCCTGGATGATTTGCTCAAGGAAGCGCAGGCAATTTTTCCGAATACGAAAATGGCCTATGACTTTTTAACTTACGAAGTGCCCAGGCCTGTTTAAAACTAGGGTTAATCTGACCTGAGATGTGACCGCATTTTCAATAAGGGCGATCGGGGCGGGCTCTGGGGCCCACCCCTCAAGAAAATTTTAAATATCACTAAAATTGATAATTATACCAGTGTAAACTATATTAATCACAAATATTTAAAATTACCATGACTGAATTGGCATTAGCCTTAAAACTAGCATCAGGACTCGGCGCAAAACTTGCAGAAATAGGATTCAAAGAAGCTATTAAAAAATTTAATCCTAGCGATTTTGAAAAAGCTTGTAATTGTGGGATCGAAGCTGCCGATAAAAATAAATTATTCTCTGGTTGCGAACAGGGTGTAGTCGAAGATTTCCTTAAAAGTTTCTTGACGGGTAAAGCACTTCCAGAACTCCTGAAACCTTTCAACAACCAAGAAAAGCCTCAAGTTGAGTTTTTAGTTGAAGCCTTTAATGCGACAGTCCCCGAACACAAGAAAATTCAAGACAGATTCGATGCCGCCAGACTGCATGATTGGTTGGAGATTTTTGCTGAAACCTATTTCCATAAAACAAGTAGTTATTTAAGGTTTAAAGTTGCCAAAGCCGACTATTTGAAGCAACTGGCATACTGGTTTGATGATGTTAAATTTGCTGGCATTGCAGTCGAAAGTCAGGAAATCGAAAAATCGGAAAAGTTGGCTCAGATTTTTGTAATGCCCGATGTCTTGGAAGAGGTAGATGTAAATAGTTTTCGTGCTATGTTGGCCGATATATTTTTCAAATTTGCAGAAGGCAAAAACCGGCAACCGATGCCAAGAAAAACTCGCTCTGCTAGAAAGTTTTTAGCCTCACAATTATTGAATCAAAATCAATCAAATAAATTTGTGTTGCTGGGCGCCCCTGGTTCTGGCAAAACAACTTTACTGAGCTTTTTTGCGGTGATGTTGGCTCAGAATGCTCCAGAAAAACTAGGCTGGGATTCTGGGATAGATTGCTTGCCGATTTTGATTAAGATTCGGGATTTTGCTAGGCTTTCAGATATCAATCTCCTCGACTATGCCCGCCAGTTTGCCGAGAAAACTATGTCCGTGAAACCGCTGCCAGAAGGCTTTTTTGAGTATTGGCTGGCAGACGGTAGGGCGATGATTTTGTTGGATGGATTGGATGAGGTTGTTGAAGAATCCAAGCGCTATACGGTGGTGCAGCACATTGAGAATTTTTTGGGGCAGTATCATCAAAATCTGGCAATTATTACTTCTCGCCCTGCTGGTTACAAACGCGATTTTTTTAATACTTCGGAGTTTGAACACTATCAGTTACAACTGTTTGATAATCCTAAGGTTGATGAGTTTATTAATCACTGGTACGACAGCCGCGTTCGAGATGTCGCAGAAGCTCAACGTCGCAAAGATAGCATTAAAAAAGCTCTGGATGAAAATGACCGAATTAAATTGTTGGCTAGAAATCCGCTATTGCTGACAATTATTGCTTTGATTCACCGCTATCAAGTGGTACTGCCGAGAGCCCGCCACAAGCTTTATGAAAAAGCTGTGGAGACGCTGTTAAAGAATTGGGATGCTAACAAGAACCTGACTGAGCAGTCGGGATTCAAATGTTTAGATGCAGACGACTTACGGCGGCTGATGGAAATTCTCGCCTATTGGATTCACACTCAGGGTAGTACAGATAAGTCTGAAGGCGGGACGCTGATTGCTAAGGATGATTTGTTAGATCAGTTAACTCAGAATATTAAAACCAAAAAACAGGTTGAACGGTTCCAGGCAAAAGAGGAAGCTAAACGATTTGTTGATTTTATTCAACAGCGGACGGGATTGCTCAACGAACAAGGACAAGATTTGTACGCTTTTGTACACAAGACTTTTCAAGAATATTTGTGCGCTCAGGAAATCGGCTATCAGGCAGATGATGAGGATGATTTTGAGATTGTTCTCAATCATATTCGAGAGCATTTGCATGACCCCCACTGGCGGGAAGTGTTGCTGTTGTTGATTGCTCAACAAAAACCGAAGAAAGCGGCAAAAGCGATGCGGGCAATTTTGGCGGCGAATAGCGAGCATGAGCAATGGTTGCACCGCGATTTATTTTTTGCTGGCAGTTGCCTTGCTGAAAATATTAAAGAGTTAAAGGTTGCAGATTCCCGTCTAACTGTGGAGATTTTGGAGAAGTTGGTTGAGTTGGAGGTAAGGGATGAGAAACAGGTTGGTCGCAGAGTTCGCTCTCAGGTTTTTCAAATCCTTTGCAGTATGAGTGAGACTGAGTTTGAGGCGCAAACTTTGCAACTTTTGAAAGCAAGGGGCATTAATGAAAATCGCTTGTGGGAATATCAAGCAGCTTTAGGGGAAAAAGAAGCTGTCATCACTGCCATGCTACTACGCCTCGAAGATGGGAATGAGGCTGTGCGTCGTGATGCAGCACAAGCCTTGGGTACGTTGGGAAATGCTTCAGAAATCGTCATTAATGCCCTGTTGTTACGCCTCCTCCAAGATAAGGATTTGTTTGTACCTTTATTCGCAGCCCAAGCCTTGGGTAACTTGGGAAATGCTTCAGAAACCGTCATTAAGGCCCTGCTGTTACGCCTCCAAGATGAGGATTTGTTGGTACGTTTTTTGGCAGCCCAAGCCTTGGGTAACTTGGGAAATACTTCAGAAGCCGTCATCAATGCTCTGCTACTAGGTCTGGAAGATGAGGATAACTCGATGCGTGCCTCGGCAGCATCTGCCTTGGGCGAGTTGGGAAATGCTTCAGAAGCCGTCATCAATGCCCTGCTACTAGGTCTAGAAGATGAGGATAACTCAGTACGTTTTTTTGCAGCATCTGCCTTGGGCGAGTTGGGAAATGCTTCAGAAGCCGTCATCAATGCCCTGCTACTAGGTCTGGAAGATGAGGATAACTCAGTACGTTTTTTGGCAGCATCTGCCTTGGGCAAGTTGGGAAATGCTTCACAAGCCGTCATCAATGCCCTGCTACTGAATCTGGAATCATTGTGTGCCAAGGCAGCATCTGCCTTGGGCAAGTTGGGAAATGCTTCAGAAGCCGTCATCAATGCCCTACTACTAGGTCTGGAACATGACGATAACTCAGTGCGTCGTGATGCAGCATCTGTCTTGGGCAAGTTGGGAAATGCTTCACAAGCCGTCATCAGTGCCCTGGCGCAACGTCTGGAAGATGGGGATAAGTCAGTGCGTGGTGAGGCAGCCCAAGCCTTGGGTAACTTGGGAAATGCTTCAGAACCTGTCATCAGTACCCTGCTGTTACGTCTCGAAGATAGGGATGACTTTGTTGTGTACTCGGCAGCATCTGCCTTGGGTAACTTGGGCATGAAATCTAGTGAGGTTTTGCCTGCTGTTGTGCAATGGGTTGAGCAGCATCAGCATACAGAATATGTCGGCTCAGGTATTGATGTGTTGTGGGATTTGGTGGCGGGTGAGGGAAATCGATCGTCGGTGGATTTTTAGAAGTATGTAGCTTTTGGGCGAGTATAACCCGATCGCACTTCCGGAAATTTCACCAAAAATGCGATCGGTCTGCTGTTTGACGATTAGGGCCCTCCATCCCCTTAATAACCCGGAACAGAGGTCAACTATTCCATCGAAAATCCAAAATCTAAAATCTAAAATCGATCGATTATTCAATCTAAAATCTAAAATCGAAAATCCAAAATCGGTCGATCGCCCGCAGCCACGGCCGAGGAGAGCCAATGGTTGCTACAATCGGGGAGGGTATATGTTGTGGCTAACACTACAGCCCGTAACCCTGAAAGCTAATAGCTAAATTATTAAAAATCTGCCTCTCCTGCCATGTTTAAAAATCTGCTAGGCGATCCCAACGCGCGCAAACTTAGAAAATTTCAGCCTTGGGTAGCTGATATCAATATCTTGGAACAAGACTTCCGCGCACTCTCAGACGACGACCTCAGAGGCAAAACGGCGGAGTTTAAAGAACGTCTGGCAAAAGCTAAATCTCTCAACGAAGAGAAAGAGCTCCTAGACGAAATCTTGCCCGAGGCTTTTGCAGTGGTGCGGGAAGCAGGACAACGGGTTTTAGGAATGCGCCACTTTGATGTCCAACTCCTCGGGGGCATTATCCTGCACAAAGGCCAAATTGCCGAAATGAAAACCGGTGAAGGCAAAACTCTCGTGGCGACGCTGCCGGCTTACCTCAACGCCCTCAACGGTAAAGGCGTACACATCATCACCGTCAACGATTATCTCGCAAGACGGGACGCGGAATGGATGGGACAAGTGCACCGCTTCCTGGGATTGACTGTGGGACTGATTCAGCAGGGCATGGATCAGGTGGAACGAAAGAAAAATTATAGCTGCGATCTTACCTACGCCACTAACAGCGAAGTCGGCTTTGATTATTTGCGGGACAACATGGCTACGGTCATGGAAGATGTAGTGCAGCGTCCTTTTAATTTCTGCGTGATTGACGAGGTTGACTCAGTGCTGATTGATGAAGCACGGACGCCTTTAATTATTTCCGGCCAGGTGGAACGCCCCAGTGAGAAGTATATACGGGCTGCTGAGGTAGCTGCTGCTCTGAGAAAGGAAAATGAAGAACATTACGAGGTTGACGAAAAGGCTCGGAATGTGCTGTTGACCGATGAAGGGTTTGGTGAAGCTGAGCGGTTGTTAGGTGTTACGGATTTGTACGACCCGGCTGACCCTTGGGCGCATTACATTTTTAATGCGATTAAGGCGAAGGAATTGTTTATTAAGGATATTAACTACATCGTCACTCCCGATCGCGAAGTCGTGATTGTGGATGAGTTTACCGGTCGGGTGATGCCGGGACGGCGCTGGAGTGACGGTTTGCACCAGGCGATCGAAGCGAAGGAACGGGCGGAAATTCAGCCGGAAACTCAGACGCTGGCGACGATTACTTATCAGAATTTCTTTTTGCTTTATCCGAAGCTGTCGGGGATGACTGGGACGGCAAAGACAGAAGAAACCGAGTTTGAGAAGATTTACAATCTGGAAGTGACGCTGGTTCCCACTAACCGGATTACCAGCCGCACAGACCTTTCGGATATGGTTTACAAGGCGGAGGCTGGGAAGTGGAATGCGATCGCCCAAGAATGCGCGGAAATGCACGAGATCGGTCGGCCGGTGCTGGTGGGCACTACGAGCGTAGAAAAGTCGGAGTTGCTGTCGCGGCTGCTGCTGGAACGGAAAATTCCTCACAATTTGCTTAATGCTAAGCCAGAAAATGTGGAGCGGGAATCAGAAATTATCGCTCAAGCCGGACGCAAAGGCGCTGTGACGATCGCGACCAACATGGCGGGACGCGGTACTGATATTATTTTGGGCGGTAATTCTGAGTACATGGCGCGCCTCAAGTTGCGGGAGTATTTTATGCCCCGGATCGTGCGGCCCGAGGATGAAGACGGGTTTTCGGTGGTGCAAGTACCTGGTATTGGTGGCCGCCCCGCAGCTCAAGGTTTTGATCCGACTAAGAAAAAGGTAAAGTCTTGGAAAGCTTCGGCGCAGATTTTCCCGACGCAGCTATCGAAAAATGCCGAACAAATGCTCGTGGCGGCGGTGGAATTGGCGGTGAAGGAGTACGGCGCGCGATCGCTCTCGGAATTGCAAGCCGATGATATCGTGGCTATAGCTTCGGAAAAAGCGCCGACAAAAGACCCGGTAATTCAAAAATTGCGGGAAGCTTACAATTTAACTCGCAGCGAATACGATGCTTTTACCAGCACCGAACACGATGAAGTCGTGCGGTTGGGAGGCTTGCACGTCATCGGTACAGAACGCCACGAATCGCGCCGGATCGACAATCAGTTGCGCGGCCGGGCGGGACGCCAAGGAGACCCTGGTTCTACGCGGTTTTTCTTGAGTTTGGAAGACAATTTGCTCAGGATTTTCGGCGGCGAACGGGTGGCCGGTTTGATGAAGGCTTTCGGTGTTGAGGAAGATATGCCGATCGAATCTGGAATGCTGACTCGTTCCCTCGAAGGCGCTCAGAAAAAAGTCGAAACCTACTATTACGATATCCGCAAGCAGGTATTTGAATACGACGAAGTGATGAACAATCAGCGTCGAGCAATCTATGCGGAACGTCGCCGAGTATTGGAAGGTTTGGACTCCAAAGAACAGGTAATTAGATATGCCGAACAGACGATGGATGACATCGTGGGAGCATACATCAATCCCGATTTACCTTCGGAAGAATGGGAACTCGACAAACTTGTGAGCAAGGTGAAGGAATTTGTTTATCTGCTGGCTGACATGACACCGGATCAGCTAGAAGATTTGTCAGTTGAGGAAATTAAAACTTTCTTGCACGAACAAGTCCGCAATGCTTACGACATGAAAGAATCGGAAGTTAATGCAATCCGAGCTGAATTGATGCGAGATGCGGAACGGTTCTTTATTTTGCAGCAAATTGATACTTTGTGGCGGGAACACTTGCAACAAATGGATGCTTTGCGCGAGTCTGTAGGGCTGCGCGGTTACGGGCAAAAAGACCCGCTGATCGAGTACAAAACTGAAGGTTACGAGCTGTTTTTGGACATGATGACGGATATCCGCCGCAATGTGGTTTATTCGCTGTTCCAGTTCCAGCCGCAGCCGGCAATGCAAGTTTCACCAGAGATGGTTTGAAAATAGTTAACTGTTAACAGTTGAGTGTTAACAGTTGACTGTTACAGCAGTGGTCACAACGATTAGTACAATTCCCAAAAAGAAGACGTAGCAGCACCTAACGTGGGACAGACCACGATCGCACTGCACCCAGCCTCACTGGCATGAGATTGGCAACGTCGATCGTGAATCGATACACCTTTTTGGCGCGACCGCTGTTTTCTGAGTCGAAAAACTTCAGCTTCACATCCCAACAATTACTATTCAAGCGACAAAAGGGGCTTTTTTCAACTTCAATGCTGTCTAGTCCCATGCCGCCATTAATGGCTTCGGCAAAGGTGGAGGCAGCTTGAAAAGCATTTGTGGCTGCAAAATTGAGGGCGCGATCGCGATCGAGGTGTCCTAAGTTTCGCAGGTCGTAGTAGATGCGATGCAGGAAACTCTTGAGGGAACGCCGCATTCTCACGTTGTCAGGTTCATTGCTTTCAGGGCTAACGGTAGCAACGGCTGCTTCCACAAGGGCGTTAACTTGCCAGCCGTACATTCCTCGGACGTTTGGGAGGGCTAGGACAGGGACAATTTGACCAGAGAAGAGTTCGACTGTGCGATCGCTTAGACTACGAGGAATGCTAACTCGCTCGATATAATCATCACTAGATTCAGGCTGAATTTGTCCAGCCAGCAGCATCTCAAAGACGGCATAGATTTCACTAGCAAAAGCCTTGTGGGTTTCTAGGGCGTAAATAGGGGTGAGTTACTGATTGGAGTTTAGACGGAACTTATACCAATTTCCTAAAATACTGCTACAGTTAGTAGGTGTATCTTTTGTGAATTAGTACCCAAATATAAGGAAGAAAAATGTCAGTCGTGGGTCAAGATTGAAATTAGGGAAACAGAAGAAGAACTGAAAGCTCTTCTGAGGAAAGAGAAAGATGCGGCTCGCCACGAAAAACTGCAAGTCCTGTATTGGCTCAAGACCCAAACTGTAGAAACCGTATTATCGGCTGCTGTGCGGCGCGGGAAAACAGCGTACCACAATACAAAGATGGTTGTCTAGCTATCGAGCGGGGGGAATAGAAGAATTATTATTTCAGAAACCACGTTCGGGAAGACCAAGAATAATGAATCCGGAAACCATAGAGAGATTATCACAGGAATTGCAAGAGCCAGAAGGATTCAGTAGCTACAAAGAAGTACATCAATGGTTGACAAGCTGCTGTGAAGTAAAAGTGGCATATCGGACAGTACATCAGTGGGCAAGATATAGGCTCAAAGGCAAATTAAAAGTCCCCCGTCCTGTGAGTGAAAAACAGAAAGCAGGGGCAGTAGAAGAATTTAAAAAAAACTGTCATCTCTAATTAAAAGCAGTCTGAGCCAGAGTGGGAGCTTTTTAAAACAGTGGAAAAAAGTGCGATATTGGAGTGAAGATGAAAGTCGAATGGGGTTGCATACAATTCAAAAAAGGAAGTTAACTGGGAGCGGAATAAAACCACAAGTCCAAGTGCTATGGGATTTTATTTATTTGTGGTTATATGGAGCAGTAGAGCCGCTAAGTGGAGAAAGTTTTTTTATGACTTTACCCATTTAGATACAGTATGCTTCGAGAAATTTTTGGAGCTGTTTGCCAGTAAGTATCCGGCAGATTTGCATATAATTCAAGTAGACAACGGCGGATTTCATAGTTCTTTAAATCTCAGCATACCAGACAATGTGATTTGACTATTTCAGCCAGCTTATAGTCCAATACGGTTCAGTTAAGGCTCAAATAGTGGTAAATTAGGTATGGTGTCCACAACTGGAGAACTAGCACGGTGCATCTCAAAGAATTCTCATTAGTATCTCCCAAGATCCCAAGTACGGAGATATTCAAAGCCATAGAGAGAGCAATTCCAGCCAGTGCAATTGAAGAGGCGATTACTAAAACGAAGGTTGAAGAGAAACGTCATCGTGCCCTGCCAGCACAACTGGTAGTGTGTCTGGTAATAGCAATGAGTCTGTGGTCAAAAGATTCAATGCGGGATGTCTTAAAAAATTTAATTGATGGTCTTAATGAAGCATGGGTGAAAATTGGTAAATATTGGCGGTTTCCCTGTAAATCGGCAATCACTCAAGCCCGACAAAGATTAGGAGCAGGTGTGATGAGACAGTTGTTTCATTCATTAGTGCGACCAATGGCTACAGTTGAAACAGTAGGAGCTTTTATCAGCGAACTCAGAGTCGTAGTAATAGACGGAACCTGCTTAGATATCCCGTCTGGGTGATGAGAATGCCAGGGTTTTTGGTCGTCCAGGAAGTCGTCCAGGTACAAGAGCAGCGTTTCCGAAAGCTAGATTAGTTATTTTATTAGAGGCGGGAACACATTTAATATTTGACGCCTTAATGTGTTCATATAAAATGGGAGAAAGAGTAAGAGCGTTAAAGTTGTTACGCTCAGTAACGCCGGGAATGCTATTGATGTGGGATAGAGGTTTACATTCTTATGCGATGGTAGAAGCCACAGTCAGTAAAGGTTGTGAGTATGTGGGGCGAATTCCATCCAACGTTAAATTCTTAAACGAAACACAATTAGATGATGGTTCATATTTGAGTGGGATTTATCCATCAGGCAAATTAAGAAAAAAAGGATTTAAGCCCATACAGGTAAGAGTAATTGAGTACACAATTGAGAATTACGACCGCCCAGAACCACGAATTAGATATCGTTTAATTACCAGCTTGTTGGACGCGGAAAAATTTCCTGCCCAGTTACTTGCCTGTGAATATCATCAACGTTGGGAAGTCGAGAATACGATTGATGAACTCAAAGTACATTTATTAGGACGAAAAACTCATATTCGTTCTCAAAGACCGAAAGAAGTGGTACAAGAAATTTATGGTTTACTACTAGGACCGAAGAGCTGTAAGGTCATTAATTTTTCAAGCAGCAAGCAGTGCAGGTGTTTCACCATTGCGTCTTTCTTTTACTGGAACATTACGAGTTATTCGTCGTGCTCTGCCAAAATTCCAGCGGTTACAACCACAGGAACTTCCCTTTTTTTAAATTGGTTAACTTTGGAGATATTTGACCAACTTCTACCTGAAAGGGTTCATAGAAACAACCCAAGAGTTGTGAAAAAGCCTGTCTCAAAATTTCGGTCGAAACAAGTTAAACACAGAGGTACTGGAATCATAATGAATCCTCCTGTATTTATTGTTTTAAGCACTGCATAGCCTTAACTGAACCGTATTGGCTTATAGTCCAGAAGTCAACCCAATAGAAAGACTGTGGGGGTATCTAATATCAATTCCGGCTGCGCCGGAATGATATACTGAAAGAGTGTCAAGAGTGCAAAGAGGGCAAGTTATGCCTAAACGTCTCAAGTTAGAGTCTCATCAAACTCCCTCGCCCGTTGTCTCAACTTTATCGTCAAGCATCAGAGCCAATTGAAAAGACGCGCTACCAAATAATTTGGCTATTGGCAACTGGACGACTGACAGAAGATGTTGCCAATGTCACAGGTTACTGCCGTAACTCAATATATCGCGAAAGTTCGTCGCTACAATCAATTAGGTGCTAATGGTTTGAAAGACAAACGTCATCAACATCCGGGCACTCAACCTTTAATTTCTCAAGTACAACAAGCACAACTTTTGCAAACTTTACAAACTCCTCCCGCTGATGGAGGATTATGGAACAGTCGTAAAGTTGCTGAGTGGCTCAGTAATTTATTGGATCGTCCAGTTAGCGTCCAAAGGGGTTGGGATTATCTACGTTCGTTGGAGTTTCGGTTACGAATACCCCGACCGGAACATGACCTAGCGGATATAGAAGTCCAAGAAGCTTGGAAAAAAAACGGAGAGTGCGAGCCAAGCGAATTCAACAGCAGCATCCATTGGCAGCAGTAGAAGTATGGGGAATGGATGAGCATCGTCTCGGATTAAAGCCCATAATTCGGCGAGTCTGGGTAGGGTATGGGGAGCAGCCCATAGCCAACGTAAATTGGCGCTATCAATGGCTATGGTTATATGGTTTTGTACACCCGTCAACGGGAGAAACATACTTTTGGATTCTCCCAAAAGTTAACATTGAGCTTTTCAACAAAGTTCTAGCAGATTTTGCCGCCTGAATTTGGAGCTGGTAAAGATAAACACATCATCTTAGCTATTGACCAAGCTGGATGGCATACCAGCCCACAAGTTCGAGTCCCAGAGGGTTTATACTTGGAATTTCTGCCATCCCATTCTCCCGAATTACAACTGTCTCAGAACGTCTGTGGCCTTTAGTAAATGAACCAATTGCCAATCAGTCATTTCAAAATCTGGATGAATTAGAAGAAGTATTATTTCAACGTTGCCAAGTTCTGCTGAAACAATCTTCTTTGATTAAAGGGATTACTTGTTTCCATTGGTGGCCAAAAACCCAAGCTATATCATTCCGGTGCAACCGGAATTGATATAAAAGAACAATTGAAATGGTTGAGATTTGAACAAATAGAAGAGTTGAGAGAGGCGGTGCGAAAAGAGTTAAAAAAGTTGACTAAAGAAATCATTGCTTCTTTGACAGGATGGGAATTCATTTTAGATGCCTTATCTGTAGCCCGACTTTAGGAAATTGGTATGACTGGGAGTTGCTCTGACTTTGTAGTCATGTATCAGGTGAACGCTCTCACAAAGTTGACTAAAGAAATCATTGCTTCTTTGACAGGATGGGAATTCATTTTAGATGCCTTATCTGTAGCCCGACTTT
>NZ_JAUBRO010000072.1:25056-25309 GCF_036701945.1 Microcoleus sp. MON1_C1
AGGAAATTGGTATGACTGGGAGTTGCTCTGACTTTGTAGTCATGTATCAGGTGAACGCTCTCACCCGGAAAGACCGCGCGCTCGGGGTTTAAAACCTCTCGCGATCTAGTGTGTGGGGTAAGTTCCGTTTAAAAGCTAAAACAAAAGCTCCTAAATCCGAGAAGCTTTTGTTTGTATATTGTCGAGGGGGAGTGAGGGGGCAAATATATGAGGCACCTGGGGGTTTAACAAGCGAGCTGGGGATGGTATGGGG
>NZ_JAUBRO010000073.1:0-24812 GCF_036701945.1 Microcoleus sp. MON1_C1
TCATCTTTTTATTGTCAAAATCAAGTATTGTATATAATTGTATCACAATCATGATAATGATTTAGGATTGCTATATATTCCTCTGTTGCACTATAATACAAGATTTTATCTTCGGAAATTCCAAAACAATCAGATATAATTTTCATTTTTTTGTTAGCATTTTCTAGCTGTGCTTGACTCGGTTTAAATGGTTGACTTCGGTTTATAGGTTCAATTTTATCAACTGAATTCACAGCAATAATTACTTTATCTCTTTGCTTTTTAGTTGCAAACAAACGGCTAAATGTCTCTTGATCGACAGCTAAATCTCTTTGATCGGCCCGCAACAAATAAACCACAGTATCGCTGAATTCTAAAAATTCGGAATATAATTCAATATACTTCTTATCTAAAGCTATTGACTCACCAATTCCCGGTAAATCCGCTAGTGAAAAATAATATAGATCGGTGCTTTCATGAATTTGGAACATAGCAGATTGGCACTCTCTTGTGCAACTCTCAATATCACTTGACTCAAATATCTGTTGTCCAAGAATATGATTGACAGTTGTAGATTTACCATAACCAGTTTTGCCAATAAATATGACCTGAAGGCAGTATATTAGCCTGTCTTCACTCTTGAGATGCCATTTTATTCTATCTGAATGTTTCAAATTTTGATTTTTCAGAAAGTAAAAACATGGGTATTTCCTCAGCAAATTGTCTAGCAAGGCTTGATATCTTACATTAACATTTATATCCATGTTGTCATCCTACATCATCTCGAAATAATTTAGAGGCGAGCGATTTAAAAGAACCCCTTGAAAAATTTATACACTGAACCAACTATGGGAATAGACTCTATTGCTGCTGGAATAACTTCTGTGACAATCTCCCAAGCAGTATCCCAAAATCCTTTTTCTGCTTGGATTTTTGTTGGTTCTGAAACATTTTCTTTTTTTACATTTCTGGCAAATGTAACTTTTTTATCTTTGGGTAACGCAAAGACGATTTCATCAATTAAGCGAACTAAATTGTATTTTTCTTTAGTAGAAACAGCAATAATTTTAGACACGGGTGTTGAAAAAAATCTTGACACAACCGATAATTTCGCCTCTATATTTCGCAGTTGATTTGGGCCTGGTATGTGATTTTTTTCATCCCATTCTCTGGAAGGTTCTATTTTGTCAACTTGATTGACCACTATAAAAAATACTTTCCCTTGATCGAGATGTGGCTTAACCACATTTTTGTAAAAATCTTCATCTGAGGTAAATGCTCTATCATCACCCTTGATCAGCCACAACACAACGTCTAATTCTGGTAATAGCTTTGCATAAAGCTGTGCGTACTCCTTATCTCGTTCCTGACTTTCTCCTACTCCTGGTACATCAACTAACTTAATACCTTTTGAATTTCCCTGCCCTATTTTTAATAATATTTCCTGGGGATTTCGCGTACAAGCTTCAATATCGCTAACAGCAGCTATATCTTGACCAAAAAGAGCATTACACAAACTGGATTTACCTACTCCTGTTTTACCAAAAATACCTATTTTTGGCTCATAGGATAATACTTGGGTGATTTTTTCAGTAATTCTTTGACGCTCTTCATCAGTGATGAGTAATCCTGTCTGTGTAAGTGAACCAAAAAAATCTGAATAATTAAACTTCATTTTGTTGTCTCCATAAAATAGTAACGATTATTTTTTAGATAATTTGGCTTGATAACTCTCTCTAGCAGAAAACGGTACCTCGCAAGAAGTGAGCCTTGGCCGAATTTCTTGTGTAAAATTAATCACGATCCTGCTTTCTCTCATCCTAATCTAACTACCTTTAACAAAGAAACTAATAAGCATTAGGAATCGTGTTAGACTTTGATTATAAAAAATCCAGAAACCTATCCCCTGCAATGGCATCCTCTAACGATCGCTTCCCCGAAGCTGCCCGGGACTGGGACTTAGAAACTCTTTACACAGACCTAGCATCCGCCAAGGGAAAGCGGCTCACGCCCACAGAGAAACAACATCTACGGGGTCTACTCTGCGGCTACAGTCCCGCCGAAATTGCTGAAAGGCTCAGTAAAAACCCCAAGGGAATTGCGGTAGATTTCTGTAATACTTTATACCAATATGTAAAAAATCTTGTAGGTAAAGCTGATGAAAAGGTAGAAAACTGGAGGAAGATTTGTGAATGGCTGGAGGACGCAGGATATAAAACTCAGCCGTCTCCCGAACCTGAATCAGGTGATTGTTTACCAATAAAATTCTTAATAAAAAAAGCAAATGTAGTTGTTGATAAAAATCAAATCATAGTTGATATAAACCTGCGAATCGTAGCTTCCTCACCTTCAGAAATTCCCATTATAGAAAACTTCGATATCAATGGCAATGGTGCAAACTAACGAAAAGGCGATCGCACGCATCAGCTTAATGTTAAACCGAATAGCAATAAGGGCGGGCAAAATGCCCACCCCACATACTAGATATCACTTTGATATCAGACTTAAATTTTCAATACCCCCAGGGGAATTCGAATCCCCGTCGCATCCGTGAAAGGGATGTGTCCTAGGCCTCTAGACGATGGGGGCGCGTCGTTGCGTTTGCTTGTCTTCCGCACCTTTATTACCTTAACTAATCTTTCCCAATCTGTCAACTACTTTGCGAAACTTTTTTTTCTACTCGTCCCAAAGCTCGTCACAGTAGGCTTTGAGGATGGCGGCGCAATTGCCGATCGCCCCGAGATGAGCAATTTCAAAGCCGTGGGTGTTCTGGGTGGGGAAAGCCAAACAAGCGGCGCGGGCTACGTGGCCGAACTTCATGGCGATCGAAGCATCGCTCCCAAAACCGCTAATTACCGCCAACTGCACCTCTACATCGGCTGCTGTGGCTGCTGCGCGCAATTGGGCGTTTAATCCTTCATCGTAGACTCCGTAGCCGTCCTGAACCAGCAAAACCGGGTTTTCGCTGTCACGAATCGGGTATTCCGGTGCTAGAGGGCAAATTTCCAAAGCGATCAGCGCGTCCAACGGCTGGCGCTGGGTGAAATACAAAGCTCCGATCGCTCCAACCTCCTCCTTCGCCGACGCTACCAAATAAACATTCACGGCAGGCTCTTTCAAACATTCCGCCAGAGCCAGCAAAATCGCCACTGAAGCCTTGTTGTCCAGAGTGTAGCTCGCCATCCAATCCTTCAACCGCAGCGGGCGCTTGCGGTGCTTTCCCACCACCATCCGCGTGCCCGGTCGAATTCCGGCCTCGGCTAATTCCTCGGCGGTACACTTAGTTTCGATCCAAGCATTTTCCCACTTTAAAGAAACATCTTCCTGCTGAGCTTTCTGAGGAGATTCGTGAGAAACATGGCGGGAACCGAAGCTGAGAATGCCGCTAATTGTTTGCTTGTCTCCGAGCAAATCCACCACGCCTTCGCCGTAAACCCAAGGAAATGCGCCGCCCAATCTGCGGACTTCCACCCGGCCACTCTCGCCTATTGTTTTAACTAGGGCGCCAATTTCGTCTTTGTGGGCGGTAATGGCGATCGACTTTTCGGGATTGCGGCCCTTAATTAGGGCGATCGCATTGTCCGCGCGATCGAGCCAAGCATTCACTCCCAGGGCGGCGAATTTTTCCATCAACCGCTGGTTAATTTCCGACTCCGCACCGCTGGGTGAGTGCAGCATTACTAATTCTTCGATTGTTTGGAACAGGCGATCGAACTCTAACATTTTTAATCTTCGTTTTTAGGAGCGAATTTTGACATATATTAAAGCAGATTTACTCTCTATTTCCCCGGCGATACACTTAGTTTTAATTCAGGCATTTTCCCACTTCAAAGAAACATCTTCCTGCTGAGCTTTTTGAGGAGCCTAGGAATGAAGCAATTGGTCGCAGCAAAGGGGGATTGAGTAACAAGATTCATGGGAGCGCGTGGATGCGTTGGGCAATCCGTTGGGGTTTCACCTCGCCCCCGGACAAGCTGGTGACGCGAGCAAGAGCCGACCAACTGCAGCCATTACTGCTGGCGGATACACTGCTCGCTAACAAGGGCTATGATCCTGATCAGCGCGTGATTGACCCTCTCAATGCCGAGGGGAAGACCACCGTGATTTCACCTCGCCGCCATTGCAAGACCCTGGAAACTTACGATGCTGAATTGTACAGAGCCCCTCATTTGATTGAGAACTTTTTCCCCAAGCTCAAGCACTATCAGGCTATCGCGGCGCGCTATTACCGTAGGGCGGTGAACTTTCCGGCGTGCGATGCTTCTGGCTGCTGCGGTCATCTGGTTGAATTGATGACACCCCCTAAATTAACTTGACAGTGCGGTAAACTAATATGCCTGACCTCTTGAACACCTTCTTTTCTAATAATTTCATTCCTCACGGGCATTGTTACCTCTGGAAACCGGGGCTAGTCTGGCTGCACTTAACGTCAGATGCCTTGACTACCCTCGCTTATTTCTCGGTGGCGGTTGCCATTGTTTACTTTACGAATGAGCGTAAGGATCTGCCTGCCCACACGGTGATACTGCTGGTGGGTTTCTTTTTTATCTTTGCCTTATGTGGCATGACGCACCTGATGGGAATAGTGACACTTTGGCACCCCATTTATTGGGTTTCAGGACTGATCAAAGCTGTCACTGGTGCTTGGTCTTTGTATACCTTCACCTTTTTACTGATTCCCTTAATTCCAGTGGCACTCGATACGCCCAGTCCAGCTCAACTTGCCCTTACAAACCAGGAACTAGAAAATAGTCGCCGCCGTATCGAGGCGATTAATGTGGAGCTAGAGCAACGGGTGCAGGAACGCACTTCCCAACTCGAAGCGTCTAATCGCACCAAAGACGAATTATTGATGCGTGAACAAATAATTCGGGCAGAGGCAGAGGCAGCTAATCGTGCCAAGGATGAGTTTCTCTCGATTCTTTCTCATGAACTCAGAACTCCTCTCAACGCGATCTTAGGGTGGTCAACGATGTTACGGCAAAAAAACCTGAGTGAGGATAAGGTGGCGCGCGCTTTGGAGACGATCGAGCGAAATGCGAAGTCTCAAGCCCAGCTCATCGAAGACATCCTCGATGTTTCTCGCATCATCACAGGTAAACTGCGTCTCCGAGTCCGTCCTGTCAACCTCGTGCCGGTGATTGAATCGGCGATTGAGTCTGTACAATTGGCGGCTGAGGCAAAGTCAATTCGCCTGCAAAGCGTACTCGATTCTGAAGCGGGTCCGCTCTTGGGTGATGCCGATAGGTTGCAGCAAGTTGTGTGGAATCTACTTTCTAACGCCGTCAAATTTACGCCTAAAGACGGGCGAGTCCAGATTCTTTTGCAGCGGGTTAATTCCCATGTTGAAATTACTGTCAGCGACACTGGAGCAGGCATCAGCTCGGACTTTCTACCGTTTGTCTTCGATCGCTTCAGCCAGCACGACAGCACGACTACTCGCAGTTATGGGGGGTTGGGTTTAGGGTTAGCCATTGTGCGTCAATTAGTTGAATTACATGGCGGGACTGTAACGGTAGTGAGTCCAGGGATAGGACAGGGGACGACCTTTACAGTCAAACTGCCCGTGATGATTATCCATCTACCACCCAGCGCTCCAGAGCCATTAAACTCGCTCGTCGAGGCGAAGGGGAGATTTCAGGCCTCGCCGACCCTTGAAGGCTTACAAATCTTAGTGGTAGAGGACGAGGCTGACGCGCTAGAGTTGCTGAGCACGATTCTCGAAAAGTATGGTGCTGATGTCATGGCTGTGGCTTCGGTCAAGGAGGCCTTGACCATTATCGAAACCGCAACCGATCGCAGCCCCGATGTTTTAGTGAGCGATATTGGGATGCCGGATGAGGATGGCTACTCCCTGATCCGCAAGTTGCGTCAAGTTGAAGCGCAGCGGGGCGGTAGGCTACCCGCGATCGCGCTGACGGCTTATGCCCGGAATGACGATCGTCAGCAGTCACTATTAGCAGGTTTTCAGATGCATTTGACCAAACCCGTAGATGCTGCTGAGTTAGTGGCGGTGGTGGCCAGCCTCACCGGACGTACAAGCAGGTGCTAAAACCCAGGTGTTCAAGAACAAATGTTGCGTTTGAGAATAATGGGCTTCTTGTCAGCTTGGGGTGAAGGCTAGGGGTTGTGGCAAATCAAGCTTGTGAGTGTCGTCAGCAGGACAAACGTCTGTTAACTTGATTCAGGTAACAGGTCTACTGTATCCAGGATAGGAAGCACTGTGAGTGGTTATCGAGTAGAGCCTGCATGAGTGCTAGATTCTCTAGGATGCCAATTTCATCTTTGTGAGCGGTAATGGCGATCGACTCTTGGGGATTGCGGTCGGGAATTAGGGCGATCGCATTGTTCGCACGATCGACGAGCCAAGCATTCACTCCCGGGCCGGCGAATTTTTCCATCAACCGCTGGTTAATTTCCGACTCCGCAGCCCTGGGAAAGTCGAGTATTACTAACTCTTCAATTGTTGGGAGCAGCCCATCGAACTCTAACATTTTTCAATTCCGTGTTTTGAAGCGCATTTTGACATATATTAAATTATATTTACTCTCAATTTACTCTTCTTATGAACAAAAAAGTAACTTTCTGTAATGAGATCTAGCGCCTTCTCAACAAACTCGTAATCAGCCGGATTGGTTGACTATAAAAATCTCGCCTTCAGGTTTAATTCGCAGACTTCAACGGGATTTACAAGCCGTGCAAAACGTGAATTATTACCTAGAGGCTTTTCCCTCATCTAAGGTTATTTGAAAATTACAACAGATCTCAATCTCTCCCTATGCTTGTCCATAAACTTCAGCAACTCCTGCAGCGCCAAATTCGAGCCAAAAAGTTAGGGATTAAATTTAACAGAGTTGCTAGCTTTCAATTGCCCGAACAATTAATTGTGCAAGGAAAACTCCATCGAATAAACGTGCCTTCAGAGAAAGGCATGAACGGAGAATTTATAGAAGTGCTTTTAGACGACTGCTACGGAGTCGATAAATTATCTGAATCGCTGATGACAATTATTGATATTGGAGCCAATGTTGGTTTATTTCCGATTGCTGCGAGGAACAGGTTTCCCCAGGCCGTAATTCACGCCTACGAACCTAATCTCTACCTAGAAAATTACCTCAAACATCAATCTCAAATCGCAAATTTTACATATTTTATGGAAGCAGTAGGAGACCGAGATGGTAAAGTAGTCCTCGACATTCGGGAAGTTTCGGGAAAAACCAGATCGACAGTTAGCGAAAGTGGCGAAATACCAATGGTATCATTTCGCAGGGCGATCGAGCGAATTGGTGGTAGCGTCGATTTAGCCAAAGTAGACTGCGAAGGTGCAGAATGGCTGTTATTTGAAGATCGAGATACTTGGCAACTTGTGCAAAACCTTTCTTTAGAATATCACTTGTGGTCTGGTCACACTCACGCGGAAACCCGACAAATTATTGAAAACTTAGGATTTCGGGTCAGAAAGCAAATACCAATAGATAAATGGTACGGCTCGATTTTAGCATCCCGAACCTGCAACCCTCAAGGATATAGCAGATGTTGAAGAAGGAAGCTCGGCAACGGAGTCGCTTTCTTCTGATGTAACGGATGTCAGAAAGAAGGTTAATTCTTCTGGAGTTGTGGTGATAAGTCAAACTAATCAGAAAAGCCAGCTAATAACCGGGTACGAAAATTGTCGAAGTTAGCAAAATCCTAAGCTTTTGTGCATTTAAATATGGTTTCATTAAAAATGAATTTAGTCAATCACTAAAAAAAGGCCAGCCAATCATTATCTCAACGAGACGAGCAAATATAAAAATTACAGAAAGCCTTAAAAGAGGAAAAAGGAGATATTAGAGAAATAATTCGGATTTTATGATTGCTTAATGACGGATAAAATTAAGCTAAAATTGCTAAATTTTTGGGTGGCTCCGTAAATAAGGTGTCTCATTGGTGTATTCAGGGATATCCAGACCATCTAGAAACTCCAGCCAGATGCGATAATGAATGGAAGTCATAGAAAAGCCACAGATAAATAGGGCTTGCTGAATAAGTTAGGGAAAACCACGATCGCAATTGATGGGTGATTCAAGTTCGGCGAAGCATAAGTTTTGGTTTTTGTAATTGACCAAAATATAATTTTTGACAATCATTGAAGCGTAACCAGACCTTATTTTGGGAAATCGGCAGAAAAACACACAAAAAACCCGTCTTAACCAGGTAGAAAGGTTCATTACTAAAAAAGTAATAGCAATGGCTGTACCAGAAGTATTATCAAGTTTAGCCATCACCCGATTCAAGCTAAATCTTCTTTTCCGCAAGTCCCAAATTTGCCTTCAATAGAGTTACGAACTCTCTCATCTTCCCAGGCTTGTTTCTTTGTTTCCTTACTGACATTTGCTGGTGGCCTTCCTAACGGAGGGCCACTAATTCTAATTCCTTTTTCTTTACACCAAGCTCGGTTTTCCCTTGTTCGATAAATGCGATCGGCATGGACTGATTCTGGATAGTATCCTGTGTAACTTTTAAATTCTTCTACTTGGGCTTTTAAGTCTCCTGATTCGTTAAAATTATCCCAGCTTATTCGCTCCAAAAACACATACCCCTCAAAGCAACTCGCTGACAGTTTAGCTCCAAACTCTACTGATTTTCCTGCTTTACCTCTAATAATGGGACGGATGTGGGGTTGGCTTAAACTTACTATTCTGTCCTCAATACTCTGTTTGTTATTTTCAAATAGCCAGAGTTGTTGGCGATAGACTTCTGTGAGAACTAGCAAAGTTTTATATTGCTTTTTGGTCAGACTTTCCAGAGTCGCACCTGATTCGATTAGCTGATTGATATGAGCCAAGTTTCTTTTGATATATTGCAGTTGTTTTTTAATTGCTTGGATTTTTTTGTTTCTGGTCGGTCGTCGTTGTTTGGCTACTGCTAAGTAGTCTTTTCTGGCTATTTTTCGGTAGGTTCTGGGTTTTTTCTTGATTTTTACTGTGAGAGATTTATAGAGAATGTCGATGATTTTTTCGGTATGAACTCGGGCTCGGTTTAATAGTCCTAAGTCGGTCGGATAGCTAATATCTGCTGGGGCACAGGTCGCATCTATGATTAATTTTCCTTGATTGGGCGACTCATTTTTTGCGTCCGAATCCTTTTTTTTTTCTGGTTTGACTGGGGTAGTTTCGCGCAGTTTTTCCACCCGGCGTTCGTTCACTTTATTAATTAGGTTCGCACTAATTCGGTGACGAAAGTGAACTAATAGTGATGGGTCAAATGGGAGTTCATTACTGTAGGTTGATTGACCGATAAAGTATTGCAGATAGGGGTTTTCACGAATTTGTTCTACTGTCTCTCTATCGCTAATTCCAAGTTTCTCTTTGATAATTAATGCCCCCAATGCCATCCTAAATGACTTAGCGGGTGCGCCTATTTCGGTCGGGAAATTTTCAGCATATTCTGCTTCAAATTCATCCCACGGGATAAGTTCTGCCATCTTTACCCAACGGTTATCTGCTGACAACCTTCCTTCAAAGGGTAGTTCAAAGTCGGATGGGGGGCTTGGGGCAAGCTCAGCTTTTCGGTACACGAGCGCAAATGGTGATGCACGGGTTTTGAGTCATTATACCTGTTTTTCTTGCACCCTTACTACCTTTCTTCGTCCGAAAATCCATACAGTGTTTACTTGAACCACTTATTCAGCAAGCCCTAAATAGATAAAAAATTTACAGAATTTTCCGTAGTTATGACGTACAGTAGCAACAATCAGTGAACCAATTTCTTAAATGGTTAGGATTCATGTTTGTTGAGGCCAACTGCTACGCTCCTATCAATCATTGCTGGGGCCTTGGGAGCAAACCTTCGCAAAAACGATTTAAGCTGTGACCACCACATTTCAATAGGATTAAAATCGGAAGAGTAGGGGGATAACCAAATAACACTTGCACCTATGCTTTCAATCATTGGTACAATTGAGGTGAGTTTATGAGCTGTGAATTATCCATCACTACTACCGCTTCTAGCCATAATTGAGGGCATAAAAACTTCTCAATAAATACGGCAAATGCTGGCTCGTCCATTGAATCATTCATTGTCATTACGGTCATAAATTTCTTCAGGCTAATTCCGCCAATAACTTTGACTTTAGAGCCTCGATAAAATGGCTTGATTCCGCCCAACGAATGTCCCTACCTGTGAATGAGCAAGAGTCCTAGCCAAACGAGCGCATAATCCCCGTTTCATCTAAGAATACGCTTGTTATGGATCTCGATATTTTTGATTTTTTCCCAATACTAAACTCTTAACTTTTGCACTCTTTCTGTTCCAGCTTGGCTACTGTACTATGTTTTTTTGTACGATTGAGTCCTAATTTTTGTCGCATACCGACACACTGCCGTCCGACTCACCCAATTTCCCCTTCGCTGTAGCAATAATTCAGATAATTCAACCTGCATTAGCATCGGGATACTCGGCTAAAGCATACTCTGACTTCTGCTTCTGCATTAGTCAGCCAAATGGCTGAATCGGGGTTTTCCCCTCTTTTTTGGAAGTAAGTTTCCCTCAGGAGAGTTGTTGCTTGACCAGTTTTTGAACCAGACTTTTAGTAACACCAAACCGACTGGCTACTTTTCTCGCTTGACATCTTTTCTACTAAGTGTGCTGTCACTATTTTTAATCCCAGGTCGAGGGAATAGGATTTCCGACGCTTTGGCTATCAAATATTCCAATTATCAATTGTACCTCATAACATCGTCAAGTGCTGTATCGTCATTGAAGGTCTGTTTTCATAAGAAAGAAGAGTACCTCAAAAAAATTGACACAGAAATGCCTAATATTCATTGATAATTCCTTCCGTAATCTAGTCGCGACTATAACTTAATTGAATTGGTGCGACCTTCAACAAAAGAATACATTGCTAATCGACTGTTTACATCAAGTGAAAAACTAGAGTATTTATTACATCGCCTCTTAAATGAAGGAGAGTTCATTATTAAATGGCGACGAAAAATCCCAAACAAGGGTAATTCTTGTAGCACGGTTTAAATGCACAACAGCTTATCCAACCCATCCTTCTATTTGGGTGGATTTATCCTTGGTTACCAATATTTGCTTATCCTAATTTATTGCTTGGGTTCAACGATTTAATTGATACAATAAATCAATTCCCACCCTTTTATTCTTCTGTTTGATCTGGCTTATTTCTTACTTCTTTAATCCGGAAAGTGACAGAAGAGGGAGATCGGGGTTTGGATCACGGGCTTACAGTGGCATTTTTTTGGCGGAGTGGTATAACTACTCGGAATCAACAAATATTGCAATTCGTCAAGCGCTAGTGGGAGAGGGTAAATTAGTGTTGGATATAGAAAAATCTACAGGAAGTATCGAAGTGCCTGTCCCATTCGCCTTGCCTGCTGGATCGGGCTGGTAAAGTTGGATACGAGCGCGCCCAAGTCGTTTAGCTTGATAAAGCGCTTGGTCGGCTGCGGCAATCAGAATTTCGGCTCCCGATTCAGATGCAGGAACAATACTCGCTACGCCCAGACTCATAGTGACGTACGGGCTCACTTGAGAACCAGCGTGAGGAAGCTGCAAAGCTGCGATTTTAAGCTGTATGTGTTCGGCTACCATCACGGCGCCTTGAATCGCGGTATTTGGCAAAATAACGGCAAATTCTTCGCCTCCGTACCGAGCTACTAAATCGGCGGGGCGACCGACTGCATTGCCGATCGCCGCAGCGACTTGCCGCAAACATTCGTCTCCCCCTGGGTGCCCGTAGGTATCGTTGTAACTTTTAAAAGAATCAATATCGCAGAGAATCAGGGACAGAGGCGTTTGTTCCCGGGCTTGTCTGCGCCACTCCATTTCTAAATACTGATCGAATCGGCGGCGGTTTGCTAGCTGCGTGAGTTCGTCTAAAGTTGCCAAGCGCTCTAACTTGAGGTTGGCCGCTTGCAACTGCTGGTAGAGTTCTGCTTGCTTGATGGCGATCGCCAACTGGGTGGCCAGAGAAGACAGCAACTCTACTTCCAACTGCATCCACTGCCGGGGACTGCACTGGTGGGCCATCAGCAGCCCCCACAACTCGTCTCCTTGCACTAAAGGCACTACCAAATAAGCTCTCACCGCGAATTGTGCGAGCAAGTCAATTTGATATTGCGGCATATCGGCGGCCAAAACATCAGCGATCGGTCGGATAGCTCGATGTTGGTAGGCTTCGATATAGAACTGGTCAAAACAGAAATTTTCCAGGGTTTCCCCCAACATCGGCGGGCAGTTGGGAGCTACAGATTCAACTGTCACCGCCCCCGTCGCCGGGCCGGCGCAGAGACTGGCGGTACAGGGGTTGAAGCGGACGATCATCACTCGATCGGCCTGAAGGAAGTGACGCACTTCTGTCACTGTCGTGCTGAGCACTTCGCCCAAATCCAGAGACTGGCGGATGTGCTGAGTAATCGTCGCCATCAGCAGTTCTCGTTCGTTCTGCTGTCGCAGCGCCTCTTCTGCCCGCTTGTACTCGGTGATATCTTGAGCGGTGCCGAAAATTTGTTTGGGGCAGCCGTCGGCTGTGCGGGCGAAAACTTGGTCGCGGCAGCGAAACCAGCGCCATTCGCCCGATCGATGCTTGAGCCGATACTCCAATTCCAAAATATGCCCGTCTTGGGTCGAGGGAAATTTTTGCTGGTGGGCTTTGAGCCTGGGCAAATCTTCTGGGTACACCAAACTGGAATACAAAGCAGTTTGCATCTGTAAAATTTCTTGGGGAGTGTAACCCAGCAATTTAGAAGCTTGACCGTTGACGTAGACGTTTCGCTGTTCGGTCAAATCGTAGATGTACAGCAAATAAGGCGCCGCGTCAGCAATCTGCTGGATGAAATGCTGGCTCGATCGCAATTCTTCCTCCACCCGCTGACGCACTTGCACTTCTTCCAAAGCTTGATCCCGCATTGTGCGGTAAGCTTGGATGCGGTGGGTGAGGTCGGTCACGTCTTGAATCACCAGCAGCGCGTAAAACGATGGGGAATTGACCCCGGGCCATATTGATGACGAAGCTGAGGGTGCAGATTCCCTAGACAAAAAAGCACTTCTTGGTGATCCGACTCCGACAGTACCGTCTGATTCCAACTCAAGAGTACGGAGAACCCAGTCTCTAATTTCCTGTTCTTCTATGCCAGCCTCTTGGGCCGGCACAGCAGTCACAGTAGTTTGCTGAATTCGCTGCTGACCGTCTTGCCAAGTTGCCGGAATCAGGTGTTTGTGAATTTGAGAAGAAAAAATTGTTGGCGGGCCTCCTGCAAAGATTTGCTTGAAGCGAGTGGCATACTTTAACTGACTCAGGTGAGGAAAATGGGTTGTGATCTTTGTTCCCAATATTTGGCTGCGGGGAATTTTAGTCCACTCTTCCAGACAAGTGTTCCAAAACAGCACCACAAAATCATCTTGCAGCAAGCAGGCGCCGACTGGTACGCTGTCGAGAACCCCAAACTTTTCCTTAATACTTTTGCTCTCCTCAATCATAGACCCCCGGCAAGTTGATTGATAGCAGTCAACAAGGTGTCAAAGGAATTAACATTGAAAATAAGAATGATATCTCCTTCAATGTGAAGCCTTTCAATCATGAAACTGGTCTGGGCTAATAAAACAACTGTATCAGTAGCTAAACCGCCAGATATCAGCAAATTAGCAATCGTCCCTTCGCTATAAGTGGGAATTGAGTAGTTCAGGCGCTGCTGAAGTACGTTGCTGATTGCACCCATGACCCCATTAATTACAATATTTCCCACTTCACTCAGCGTACCAATTTTGACTGAATCGAGATCGTGAGTTCCAACTTCTTCCCCTGTAAGCATTGTCACCAGCAGGGCAGCGCTGTTGGTGGGAAAGACTAGCTGGGCAATGCCTCCAAAGGAGCCTGTGAATTTGAGCTGGACAGCGGCGATTTGCTCGCCGTTGAGGTGTTGCTCTAACTCTTCTTCCACGTCGATGGGAGTCAGGATTTGAAGGTAGGGGATTTGCAAGCGAATCGGGGAGTCGATCATGTCGTTCAAAACCCCTGCGGCTTGACCGATACCGATGTTGACGAGTTCCTGCAAAGCATCGAGCTGTCGAGTGCTTAATTTCATTGGGTGCTCTCCTCGCTGACACTGAGAGCTTTTTTGATCCACCCGATTAGTTCGTCTGAGTTGGGCATTTTGTGAATGACTGCCATGGCTCCGAGTTCCATGCACTCGGAGCGGGTGCTTGCTTGGATGTCTGCGGTAATTACGATCACTGGAATTTTATATCCTCGATCGCGCATGGCTTGCAGGACTTCCCGACCTTCCATTTCTGGCATCAGCAGATCTAAGAGCATACAGTTTGGGGTTTTAGTGCCGAGCTGTTCTAGAGCTTCTGGGCCGCTGGATGCTTCCCAAGTCTCGTATCCTTCTGCTCGCAAGATTTTGCAGATCACCCTGCGAGTCAACCACGAATCTTCGACAACGAGAATTGATGTCACTACGTTCTCCTCCTTCTATTTTTTAGAACTGACCGGCGTTGCAGGTACTGCTTTTATCTTGACAGTAATTTAAAGTGCTGGGACGGTGTGCGATCGAGCTTCACTTGGAATTCCTGTTCTTAAAAACTAACGCATTAATGTGTTGGATAGTTTAGTATCTTGGAGTATGTGAAGAAAAAACCCGGTTTCTGAATGAAACCAGGTTTGCGGGATCTCTATTGCTCCTAACATGGGTGCTCAATTATAGATTACCAAACGCTTCCGGAGCGATTCTACTCGCTGTTTGGCCGTGGTATTGTCTGGATCGCAGGCGAGAGCTTGTTCGTACATTTCCAAGGCTTGAGCTGTTAATTTCTTGCGCTCGTAGGCGTGACCCAGATTATTGAGAGATGTAACGTATCCGGGCTGTAACTTCAGGGCTTCTTTGTAGTGGCGGATTGCGATGTCGTACTGTTCTTGGCCAAAGTGTGCAAAACCGAGGGCGTTGTAAATAACAGCTTGATTTTCTTCGCCTTCTAAGTCTTTGGCTTTCAGGGCTTTTTGAAACAGTACGATCGCCTGCGAGTAAAGCTTCTTATCTAGATAGATACTTCCTAATTCGTAGTATTCCTGTGCTGTTCCTTTTTCTACTGTCAGCTTATTTTCTAAGCGTTCCAGAGACATTTCCAGCTTCCGAGTTTTAAGAATCTGGCGCACCACAAACCATGAAGTGCTGCCGAGTATAGCCAGCAGGACTGACAGGTAAACAATGAGCAAATTACTATCCATGTTTTTCTTAAAATTAGGTAGGTCTGTGGAAGGTTTTATTTATTTTAAGGCGATAGCAATCTCTGATATCTGCCTCTGCAACTGTATAAAAAACAAGGAAATAGCGATCGAGCGGCCCGATCGCGATTTCTGAAAAAGCAAGAGCCCAGAAGTAAGAACAAAGAAGGAAAGTTTGTCTCAACCTCCTAAATTTATCAGGAGTTTTCCTTCTCTGGCAGACCGTTAAATCTTTCTTACTTCTGCTTTCTGCCTTCTGAGAATCAAGCGAACTTTCAGCCTCCGGCTCGATTAGCCATTTCCACGACTTTACCGAATGTTGCGGGGTCAATGATCGCCATTTGTGCCAGCATTTTGCGGTTGATTTCGATGTTGGCTTTTTTCATGTTGCCGATCAGTCTGCTGTAGCTCGTGCCGTGCTGGCGCGATGCAGCATTGATCCGAGCAATCCACAGGCGGCGGAAATCGCGCTTGCGTTTTTTGCGATCGCGATAACCGTTACGCAGGGCCTGCATCACCCGTTGGTTAGCTGTGCGGAACTGTTTCGACTGTGCGCCTCGGAAACCCTTGGCTAATTTGAGAATTTTTTTGCGGCGCGCTCTGGCGACATTACCGCGTTTTACCCGTGTCATCTTTAATTTCCGTTAAACTTTACAAGTATGGAAGCATTAACCGCACGTTAGCATCGTTGGTCTCGTCGATGACGACCAGCTTAGATAGACGGCTTTTGCGAGCTGAACTTTTGTGCTGTAGCAAGTGGCTTTTGTAAGCTTTACGGCGCACAATTTTACCGCTGCCGGTCGCTCTAAAGCGCTTTGCGGCTGCTTTGCGAGTTTTGAGTTTTGGCATGAACTGGTGTTATTTGGACACAAGCTTATACCGTATCACGTTTGTGCTACTTTCTGCAAGGGAGATTTGCGGGTTGGGGTGGCGCTGCATTTGCTGCGATATACAGGATGGGCGATCTGGTAATCTTACGGTTGTTTGCTAATGTTACCATCTGGTATAAAATGTTATATCGCAGTTTCAGTATAATTAAGGGTTATACCTCTGGGTTATCAGCAGGGTTAATATTTGAAAGCTGCTGGTGAGCCACGATAATTAAATTGAAGATGCAACTTGCAAAAGTCTGGGCGCAATTGCTGCTGTGCGTCTCTAATTCTCTTAATATTTATGAATCTGTATGAACAAATAAAATTTATGAAACAGGGATGCAGCACTCACATCTCCCAAAATATAGTGCGAGCTGAGGGGAAAAATTTATGTACAATTAGTAGAGACTTTTTGGCGACTTTTAAAGCTAATTTCCCTCAATTTTTGAACTTTATTGAGTTGATAATTATCGAGTCCAGCTATCAGATTAAATCTTAATCCGAACCGACGGTGCCGATTTGTATATCGACTCGATAAAATCCTAAACACTTTTAGTTTCCCTTGATTATGGTAACTTAGGGTAACACTATCCTACTACATTGACAGCACTTTGACCCCGGGCGATCGTTGAAGCTATAGTTGCTATGCACGCTTGTTATAAGTCGCGATCGCGCCCGCCTACTTTTGCAAGAGGTCTACTGAACAGGCGCGTGTTGCTAGCGAGAAATCCGACGTAGTGAACGCCGCGCCAGGGTAGGGGGCGAAAGAGCCAGGGCTGGCTAGGCTCTGCGTGCGACTGAGTACAAGCAAAGCAGCCGATCGCTCGACTGACTCAACCTATTAACTAACAATGCAGCCACTCAAAGACGGAACTCCCCAGAAAAGAAGAAGAAAAAACAGAGCATGAAAAACTGCTGACGTAAACCCCCGATCCACATTTACTCCCGCTTGCATTATCAAAAAATGTGGGAGTAACCGAATTATATCAAATCCGTTAGCATCGGAATAGTAAATTCGAGTTCACGGTTGACGGTTCACTGTTGACTGTTCACGGCGTCAACAGTCAACAGTCAACAGTCAACCGTCAACATCATTCCGGTGTAACCGGAAATGATATTAATCGGATATAGTCATCTCCTTTTGTCTACGAGCAGCTAAGGCTAATTCAAAGCCTGCCTTCAGTTGGTCAGCCTGGTCCGAGGCATGGGACGCTTCTCCTGCTTGCCTTGCTTTTAGTTGTAACGGTGCGGCGATCGCAATCCGTTCCTCTTCATAGTGCGTAAGAGCTTTAGCAACACAAGCAGTATCCTGCAAGTTCAGCCCCTTGAGTGCTTTTGTTAAAGCAACAGCATCCTCAAATGCCATAGTAGACCCTAATCCTAAGGACGGTCGCATCGGGTGAGCGGCATCCCCTAATAAGGTGATTCTCTCTCCATCCCCCCATTGGGATACTGGTTCCCGATCGAACACGCCAGTTTCCACAATGGTGGTAGGGTCAGTTGCTCGAATAACCCTTTCAACAAAGGGAGTCCATTGGTCAAAAACTTGGAGAACCATAGCTAAAACATCGGTACTCTTCTCTGAAGTCGGATGGAGTGCAGTCCCTGTCCAAGCCAGTGCCTCGGCTCCTGCATCCATAATCCAAAAATTTTTCTGGTCTCCGACCACCAGTTGAAAACCAGCCCCTTCTGCAAAGGGTTCAGCGAGGGGGGCTAGGATTTGACGGGGCAAGATTCCTCGCCAAGTCATGGTTCCAGTGTACAGAGGGGCACCATCTCCCACGGTAAGACCGCGAACCACGGAGTGATAACCATCGGCACCAATTAACAGTTGTGCGCCAACATCGGCCTGATTCTCAAAGTGCAAACGTAAGGCAGCCTCGGACGGATCGGCGACCTTCGTGAAGTTGACAAACTTATGGTTGAGGTGAAGGGATACAGTAGGTGGGAGTGTGTTGTGCAATGAGCTTTGTAGGTTATACCACGCTAGCCAAGTGAAGGGAGTACCCGCCAATGGCGATTCATCAGAAAACAGAACCTCGCCATTGGGTCTCATCAGCAGTTGTCGCTGTGGGTTGGCAGAAGCGGCACGAACTTGGGTAGCGAGATCGGCATTGATGAGGGCCAATGCCTTATACCCCGATTCTCCCAACCCTAGGGCAGCGCCGATGGGACGTAAAGCTCTAGCTCGTTCAAACACACCTACCGAAAAACCTAAATTGGCTAGCCCATGGGCTGCACATAGTGCGCCCGGTCCTGCACCAATAATGGCGATATCGAAAGTTGGGGTTTCACTCATTTTTAGATACGGTTAAAAGCAGCAGCGAGGAAAGCGATTGCCTTGAGCACTAGCGAAGCTCATCGCGCTTCGTGTGAGATGATGTAGGTTCTGGTTGATAATATACACTCACGCACTAATTCATAAAAGAGATTTCTTGCAAAAGTAGGCGGGCGCGATCGCGACCTATAACCTCAGGGTGAACGATCCTAGAAGCCAGACAGCGAGACAACATTCCGCGAAATGATGAAGCCGTCGCAAATGAATCAAGATGAGTTTCAAGAATGGCTCTACGGCTACCAGCCTTCGTAAACTTTGGAATATGTGCTGATTAAAAATGCTGACATCATGCCGCGATCGGCACTCGAACATAATAAATGAAGGAGGTATTTAAGCTGGATTTAGTATTAAACTCTCAATACAGGGTCTTTCGGGATTTTCAGGATTGGGAACTAGACGCTGATTTTTGCAATCTACTAGCAAATCTAAAGTTTCTAACACAGTTTGACCGATTAGCACCCTATCGCCTAAAACCATTGCCACCTCAATCGTTTCGCGCCCTTCTATTTCAATGATAATAGGCCCAGTCAACCCCACTGTTTCTTGTCTGCCATCAGCATATTTTGCTATTTCTTGACTCCGAATTCTTAAACCCAGGTGTTCGCAGACTTCTACAGGAATAGCTGTGCGTACTGCACCAGTATCTATGAGTGCTTCTGCTTCGTACACGCGCAACAGATTTGGATTGAGCAATCCTCTCTTAACTAACTCTTCATCAATGCCATTCGTTAGCTTGACTTTGACTCGAACTGCACCCTTATTTTTGCTGGCTTGAGTTAGAGCGCGATCGATATTTATCATATCGCCTCTTGTCGTCTATAAAGTCTACCTTTGATTCTAGCCACAATTTATGGTAGTAAGGTTCGCAGTGCCAACCCTACAAGTAGAGTTTGTACCTAAGTCTTACAGCGTATTCCAGGTTTAGGAAGTGCAGTAGGGACAAAGGCTTTCGCCATGTCCCTACACGGATCTATCACTCTTGTGGGGCGGGCATCCTGACCGCCCTAAACATACAAGTTAAATGCACAACAGCTTACTCATCTTCTGCATAGATAAACCGATACAATTCGCTAGGATCTGGCTCAGCGCTTTTCTCAGCAAAATCGACTGCATCATCAATTACTGCTTGAATTTTATTATCGATCTCTTTCAATTCTTCAGCAGTTGCCAAAGTTCGATCGATCAAATCAGCAGCCAACTTCTTAATTGGATCGCGGGGGAACCAAAATTCTTTCTCTTCCTTAGAACGCAACTCATCAGGATCTGCCAAAGAATGACCGCGAAAGCGATAAGTCAAAGCCTCGATTAAAGTCGGCCCCTCGCCGGCTCGCGCCCGCGCTACAGCTTCTTTCGCCACTTCCCGCACGGCCAAAACATCCATCCCGTCAACCTCAAAACCAGCCATGCCAAAAGCATGAGCTTTCTTGTAAATCAGCGGGTCAGATGTAGCTCGCTCGTGGGCCATCCCGATCGCCCATTTGTTGTTTTCCACAACATAAATAATCGGCAACTTCCACAAAGCCGCCATATTCAAGCACTCAAAAAACTGCCCGTTATTTGCAGCACCGTCGCCAAAAAAACAAGCAGTTACGCCATCGGAACTCTCATCCCCCAAAGCTTCGCGGCGGTACTTCGATTGAAAAGCCGCCCCCGTAGCTACAGGAATCCCCTCAGCCACAAAAGCATAACCTCCCAACAGTCGGTGTTCGGCCGAAAACATGTGCATCGAACCGCCGCGGCCCTTCGAGCAACCAGTTTCCTTCCCGAACAACTCCGCCATTACCTCCCGCGCCGGGACGCCCGCGCTCAAAGCGTGAACGTGATCGCGGTAGGTGCTGCTGACGTAATCAGTGTCATCCCGGCGCATCGATCGAATCACGCCAGTAGAGACAGCTTCCTGACCGTTGTACAAGTGGACAAAACCAAACATTTTGCCCCGGTAGTACATCTCAGCACACTTGTCCTCAAAATAGCGCCCCAAGACCATATCCTCGTAGAGCATCAAGCCCTCATCCCGAGAGATGTTTACGCTTTGCGCGTCAAAAACTGGTAAAGTCCGTTCCTGAACCATAAATAATTAATACCCGACGATCGGCTTCCTAGACATCTAAATTTAAACCGAGATGGGACACAACCGCAGCAGAAAACGATCGATCGTTTTCTGTGCAACAGTTCACCAATTGTTAAAATGAGTTTGGCAGGCGGGGCGGATGGCCAGGAGTCCGAGAACCAAGTCCCATCTAAACCCGATGCCAACGAATGATATAATTCCATTACTCTCAAACCCGAAAATGCTCAAGAGTCAAACCACTCCTTTAGCTGACGGGCAGTGGGGCAAGGCATTTTCCTCACTGTAAAACGCTGTAGAGGGAAAAAAGTCAGAGTATCTCTACGACAAGTCCAAGATACCGTGAATTGGGCGGTTGGAAGCCAACACCAGAATTTTTGATTTGGTTTGCGGGAGTATCTCACTTAAGATAGGCTAATTCAGTTGCTAGCGCTTTGGGGAAGTGGACGAGTGTTAATTCCACTAGATTACTACCGGATTTTGGGTCTACCGATTCAAGCTACTGCCGAACAGTTGCAGCAGGCTCACCGCGATCGAACTTTACAGCTTCCGCGCAGGGAGTATTCTGAAGTTGCGATCGTCGCCCGCAAACAACTGCTCGATGAAGCCTGCGCCGTTCTGTCAGACTCAGAGGGGCGCAAAGCTTACGATGCCAGTTTTTTAGCCAAAACTTACGATCGAGAGTCGGAAGCCGCACAGGAAGCCAAGCACCAGAGGTCAAAAACCTCAGCAGGCACGGCCACCTTCCTGCAAGAGGCAGGAGAAACTGCTCCGCCAGAGTCCAAGGCTTTAGAGGCTGCTCCCGACCCCCACACTCCAAGTATTGAAATCGATGACAACCAATTCGTAGGAGCCCTGCTCATACTGCAAGAACTGGGGGAATACGAACTCGTACAGAAGCTGGGTCGCCCGTATCTTAACAATGGCAGCATCGCGATCGCAGAAGGTCGTTTCGGCGACCCCCAGCTCGTGAGGCCAGATATAGTTTTAACTGTCAGCCTTGCCTGTCTAGAACTCGGCCGCGAACAGTGGCAGCAAGGTCAGTACGAAAATGCCGCAAAATCATTAGAAGCAGGTCAAGAATTGCTGCTGCGCGAAAGCCTATTTGCAAGCGTGAGGGGTGAAATGCAAGCCGACATATACAAACTCCGTCCGTACAACATTTTAGAGCTATTATCACTCCCCGAAGAAAAAGTTGACGAGCGTCGCAAGGGACTGCAAATCCTGCGAGAAATGCTTCAAGAACGAGGCGGTATCGACGGTTCGGGAGACGATCGATCGGGTTTAGGAATAGAAGACTTCCTCCGGTTCGTGCAGCAAATGCGTAAACACCTAACCAGCAGCGAGCAGCAGGCGCTATTTGAAGCCGAAGCCGGCCGCCCCTCCGCAGTCGCCACTTACCTCTCGGTCTACACCCTGTTAGCCCAAGGATTTGCCGCCAGACAGCCATCGATGATCCGTCGCGCCAAGCTGATGCTGATGCAGCTAGGTCGCCGCCAAGACGTTCACCTGGAAAAAGCCGTCTGTTCCCTGCTGCTGGGGCAGACAGAAGAAGCCAGCAGAGCCCTCGAACTCAGTTCGGAAAAAGAACCCCTGGCATTCATTCGCGAACATTCCCAAGATTCACCCGACTTGTTGCCCGGACTGTGCTTGTACGCCGAACACTGGCTACAAGAAGAAGTGTTTCCCCACTTCCGCGACTTGGCCAACGAGTCAGTCTCCTTGAAAGACTACTTTGCCGACCCGAAAGTACAAGCTTACCTAGAAGCTTTGCCGCAGGACGCAGAAACCGCCAACGAATGGGTCGTCGTGCAGCCCCGCTCCGGCAAGCCCCCAGGGCGACTGCAACCGACAGCAGGCAGATCGCCCGCTGCCATACCCGCACAGCCACCTGCAGCCAAGCAGGGAGCCAGTACCGTCACCTTGACCGCCGTACCGGGCGAGGCTTCCACGGCAGCCTCGGGCGCTAAATCCCAGGCAACGGTGGCCGCGCCGAGCCCCGCTGCTGCCGCCGTCTCTATGCCGATAGCTACAGTGCCACACCCTGCAGACTCGACTTCCAAACAACGCAGACGCCAACATTCAGGGCGCAGCGGAGCAAGCGGCAATGGACTAAAGGGCGATTTGGTCGATCGAGCGCGCACCAAGGCAGCAGAACTTACCGCCCAAGTCAAGTCCATGCCTCCAAAAAGGCTGGCTTTGTTTCTAGTCGCAGGTGTCCTGAGTCTTTTACTCCTTTGGTTAATACTCAGTCTGTTGGCTAGCGCCATGCAAGCCCTATCGGGCCCCCTGCGAGGAGAGCAAGCCCTTGTCCGCCTGGAAGAACCGCCCCTAGAAATCCCTGCCTTGGCCGCGGCCCCAGAGCCGAGCGCTGGAGGCGCAGTGTCGGGAGAAATCACTGAGGAATCCGCCGGACAAATAGTTCAAAGCTGGCTGTCGGCGAAAGCAGCGGCTTTGGGCCCCAATCACGCAGTCGAAGAATTAAAGCAAGTTCTGACAGAACCGGCTTTGTCTCGCTGGCAATTGATGGCAGAAGCTCAACAGCGAAACAACGCGCACCAGCGTTACGTACACAAGCTGCAAGTTAATGGAGTTAAGACGAATCCGACTAATCCCGATCGCGCTCAAGTAGAAGCCCAAGTAGGGGAAAAAGCCGAGGTGTTCGATCGATCTCAGCTCGTTTCTTCGCGCAATGAAAACCTGCGGGTGCGCTACGACTTGATCCGTCAAGAGGGACAGTGGCGGATTATGGATTGGCAAGTGATTAAGTAAGGAATTGGTAATTAGTAATTGGTAATTGGTGATTTCTGCTGGCTAATTATTAATTACCAATTTCTGATTATTAGGTGAATTTTTAATTCCAAAAGCGGGAGTTTTGAATTGCAGATTATTGTTGAAGGCTGGCGTTTTATTTATCATTCCTATTGCGTAGCCAATCAATTTCAACTGCTGGAAATGCTCGCTCGCCCGCGAAGCCAAATTGAGCTTTTCCACCGCGATATGCCTTACATTGACGCAGCTTGGGAAACGAAAATTAGTTTGTTCGATCGCCCAAATGAAACCTTACTTCGCAGCATTAAGATCCCTGCGGTAAATCAGTCAGCCGATGTTACCCTGCGAATGTACTGCCCGTGGGACTTCTCGGCATCCAGCAGCGCTCAAACTTGGGTATTTGCAGCCACAGAATGGGGGATTGTTACCAGTACAGTATTACAGGCGATGGGTGTTAAGTCGATCGCCGAAACTCCGGTTAACTCAGAAACGAAAATTATTACACCTTCAGCGTGGTCAAAAGCCGGCTTAATTCGCAGCGGTGTGGAGGCCGATCGCATTGCGGTTGTACCTTTGGGAGTCGATCCTCAGATTTATTATCCTGCTGCGGGCGATCGGCGTCAATCGCTGCGCCAAAGCTTGGGCTGGTCAAACTATTTTATATTTTTAAACATCGGAGGACAAACCGATCGCAAAGGTATTCGCCCTTTATTAAAAGCCTTCGCTGCGGTAGTTGACAAATATCCCCATGCGAGATTAGTTTTAAAAGGTTCAGAACTGCTTTATCCGTCGAGAGACGAGATTGCCGAAGCCTGCCGAGTTGTGCTCAACGATGCCGAAAGAGCGAGAGTTTTACCAAGATTAATTTATACTGGTAGCCAGCTATCTTTTGCTCAAATAGCGGAGTTTTACCAAGCAGCAGATGCTTATGTTTCTCCTTATTTGGCAGAAGGTTTTAATCTGCCGGTGTTGGAAGCAGCAGCTTGCGGTTTGCCAGTTATTTGCACTGCGGGCGGCCCTACGGATGATTTTACGCGATCGAACTTTGCACAGCGGATCGAAAGTAAATTTACGGCTGTGGTGAGTGACGGGGAAACCTTATTTATCTTAGCTCCTGAGTGGGAACATTTGACTGATTTGATGCAAGGGGCGATCGAACAGCCTGGAATCGCTGCGAAAGCTAGGGTTGCGGGCCCGGCTTTTGTGGCTGAAAATTTTACTTGGAGGCGTGTAGTCGATCGATTGCTTGAGGTTATGGGAGGAGATAAAAAGAGAGAGGAGAGGTCTATTTTTGAGCCAATAATTTTGTAGTTTGGACGTTTCAAGCCCTAGATGGGGTTTTAGGTTTTTTCCGGCTTGCACTGTTAGGGTTTTGTTTGCTGTGGGCGCAAACTGTTTCAATCCCTGATAGGGTTTTAGGTTTTTTCCGGCCGGAAGTGCTCTTGCAACTGGAGGTTTTACAATTGCGTTTCAATCCCTGATACCAATTTTACATGAAGTTGCATAGAATAAAGATACTGTTTAGAGGTGATAAGTTATGGCACGTCAACTGAT
>NZ_JAUBRO010000074.1:0-24085 GCF_036701945.1 Microcoleus sp. MON1_C1
TCAGTTGACGTGCCATAACTTATCACCTCTAAACAGTATCTTTATTCTATGCAACTTCATGTAAAATTGGTATAAGCATTGAATTGTGGGCGTGATACCTTTGCCAGTTTGCCTTGTTGCGACGCCTGCCACAGTCGATCAACAGTCAATGATTGGCGCTTCAGAATCCGGACAATTCCTAGCAGTTCAGCAGTCGGCAAGGTGGCATAAATTGCAATATTATCGCCCGGTTTTAGGCAAGTTCCAAAACTTCCTTTTCTGAGTTCGATCGTCTTGGGATTGTGGCTGAGGAAGAAGGAAGAAGCCCAGCGCGGGTGTACTGAGATTAGGTAAGTGTGGGTTAAGTTAATTTGCATTGCCTTCTTCCCCTTCTGCCAGCAATTCCTTGTACTCGGAAACAGCCGTTTCGTAGGCTTTAGTTTTGCCCGGTCGAGCGTTCCACAGCATCCAGATAATCTCTGTCTGCGTGTGTTTCATTTCATTTTTCAGCTTCAGGATTAGCTCGATCGCCCTTGCTCGGTCAAGTTTCAGTGCTGTGAAATAAACAGCGTCAGAATCGCTGGACTCGTTATCGCGCGGTTGTTTCACGTTTTGAAACTCGTCCGAAACGGTTTCGGGTTCGGTTTCAGGTTTGCCCAAGTCGAACTCCAGCTTAAAAACGCGGTTGAGGTAATCAGTAGTAGATTCTGCTGCGTTAATCTGCGAGGTTAGTTCGGATTTGTTCAGCGTTGGATGCTTTGTTAACTTGACCAATGTGCGATCGGATAAAGGCTGTCCCGGCAGCTTAATTTTTGCCTCAAAACGGGGTGTAGCCCTGCCTGTTTCTTCATCCTTATTCCCTAAAATTTCCACCTCTAACAAAGCTTCATCCCGCAAAGATGCGAACCTTTTGGCGTTGGCTAATCCTGCCAGAGTCCGCGTGTGGCTGATGATTAGCCCGAACATCTCAACCTTGCGGATATCTGTGACTAATTGCTCAAAGAAATCTGTAGAATTGGGGCATTTTGTACCCCACCGAGTGAACTCATCACAAACGAATGTTAAAGGCTGAAACTTGGGACTAGGCGTAGTTTGCACAATCTTGTACCGCTTGGCTACTTCATCCGCAAACCAGGCAAGCTTTTTGTCAATCCCCGCATAGTCCATCCCGCCGCCGATGACCTCGCACCCTTGCCAAGCGCCATAGGCAGCATGAGGGTCAAGTACGATTACGCGATGCCCTGCTGCAAGACGCTTCCCTACTTCCTGTTCACCGAAGTAAGTTTTGCCACAACCCGGTGCACCGTAAACAAGCACGGCTGGATACCAGATGAGCTTGGGAATCTTGGGCCCGTCTGTTTGTTCTGGCAGTTCGGGTGTAGTTGCTACTGAATCCACTTTGTCTCCTGGATTGCTGATGGATTCCAGCGTCGCCGTGCCAGTCAGCAGAGGTTGCTGGCTATTTGGGCTGATGCCCAAGCTCTCACAGTACGCTTGCTCAATCTCCCCCTCAAAGGCTACCTCATCCGCTTCTAGAAGCTTCTTATACTTCATCTGAGATTGAGCCATTGAGTAGGCAGATTCGGCGGCAAACCCGAACTCATAAGCCTTATTCTGATACTGTTTAATCCGCTGTCTAATGGGCTCCTGTTCCCCTTCTTCGCGGGCAATCAGCATCACTACCACCATGCCACCAGTAGCTAATAGAGAAAGCAGAATTTTGACACCACCATAACCGCGCTGGATGCCTTTAAATTCGGCTTTAGCAGGCACGAGCCACGCGGGGCGAGACTCTATTCTGTTGCCGATTCGATACTCGATTTGGTCATTGAAGGGGAGGGAAGCTGCACCCGCGAAGCCTGCAATTCCCAGCCCTAACAGTGTCGAGACAATTGCTTGATTTTTATTAGCTAGCATTGTGTAATTTGCTCCAAACTTGAGTAACAACGAACGAACCGCAGATGATTAGTAAAGCAGCGGTAAAAAGTAACAATTGACTGTTAGCTGTAACCCAAGCAAGCCACGCATCCCAATTAGCAGCGAGTAAGGCAGTTCCGACCGCAATTAGGATTAGTTGCGATCGAAGTTTTGCCGCGCCTTCAGATGAGAAACTGTACACTGCCAGCCCTAAGCCGACAGCAGGAATGAGTATCACAGCGCTAGGAATTAATGCCGGAATTGCCCGCACGATAAGGGATGCAGACAAACCCGCACCGAAGTAGCTGCCGAATTCTCCCCAGTTTCCGGTCAGGTTCCAGAAGCGCTCGATGTTGGTAACTGCGGGTGCTTGGGCGGTGTTTTCTTGCTCGAACTGTTGGGGAGTTGGTGAGGCGAGATAATCAAATTCGGAAGCATCAAATTCTGAGTACATAAAAAAATAGCGGGCCATTTAGACCCGCTGCGAGTGTGTGCTAGTTTCTGCCAGTGAAGAAGCCGAATAGACCGTCTAAAAAGCCTTTAGAGTTGCCCCCTGGGTTCGCAGGCTTCCCGCCGGAATTGCTTGTTACTGCGGGGATGGGGTCAAAGTCTTTCGCGTTGATGTAGTTGTTGAAGTTCGCCCGCTTTTGCTGCATGGCGATCGCCTGCTGCGGGGATGCCTGAATTGCTTTTAAGCTTTGCTGAAAGCCATTAACCTGAATCTGACCCTTGGCTGTGTGGTTGGCTTTGATGAGCAATAAACGCTGGCGAAAATCTGCATTTTGTAGAGTCTGGGTTGATGCACCTTGCACTTTTACCAGACCTAATTCGTGCTGCAATTGCTGGCTTAAATTAACGATGTGCTGGTCATGTTTCGCACCAGCAACAATTGCTTTTGAGACGTACTTATCAATCTGTGCTTTATCGGTCAGTCCGTTCTCGATTGCCTCAAGAGTCAAGCGCTCTAGTTCAACCTTGTTGGCTCTGATTTTGGCATCGTGGCGATTGTAGGCAGTCCGCAACTGTTTTTGAAGGTCAAGCACTTTTGCTTGGCGGGCTGCTTCATGCACCATCTCCGGTGTGAGGGTGCCAGAGTGATATCCGAATTCGCGGGCTACATGACCCGCTCCTGATGTTTGAGCTACTCGAAATTGCATTACAATGCTCCTAGATGAGTCCCCCAGCGCAAGCTAGGGGAGGATTTACGGTCAGCCGAGTTACTTTGCACGAGAGGTCGGCTGACTTGATTTTTGGTACTGGTAGCCAAGTACAAAGTTGTCTACAGCTTCGCGCTGTTCAGGGGACAGAGAGCCGTTCGGGTTCAGATCAGCGAACATATCGAGATAGCTTGCTAAACGCCACCGGGAATCGTCGCCATACTGCGGGATACGGGCGATTTGGCGATCGATGTAATCCGGTTCAACTACCGCGTCGCTTTCGTCGTCATCCCAAAAATCAGAAAGGTCGATCGGAGTCAGGTCATCATCAGTAATCATTTTTTGCCCCTCAGATTAATTAATTCTTGCGCTTGCTCAATGCACTGTTGTCGAGCCTCCTCACGCTCTCCATCCTCATAAACAGTTCCGAGTAGTTTTCCGCGTTCGCCCTCAACCCATCCATGGGATCTTTTAGGTGTTGTGTGGAGGTGCAAGTCGGTAACATCATTCATGGGGATTACTTCGTCACGCTCCCCGAAAACAATCTCAGGGATAATTTCATTCTGTAATCTTCTGAAAAAATCAAGCACGGGCTAAAACTCCATCGGTGTAAAGGTTTCGGGTGCGATCGAGGTTTGCGCGATCGGCTGGGGATTGAGCGGCGCGGCCTGCGGGCAATTGGCAATCTCCCAAGTATTTAAAAGGTGCTTGCCGTACCGGGAAAGCAAGATGCCGATCAGTGTGCTGTAGTCGCTGGCTCCGGTGGCGGCGAGTAGTTCATCTGCCAGCGGTACGAATTTACTAGGCATTACAGCGCGGGTCTGTGCCATTTAGTTACTCTCCTTGTTAAGTCCGTAAAGATTGAAAAATTGAGGCCGAGGTGCGACTTTGAACCGACCTTTGCTGGCTTCACACATTGGCTGCAATAAACTGGCAGAACCACCGATGACGATCAACTCTCCAAGCGAAGGCAAGTATTTCGCCCAGTTTGCTTTGAGCTTTGCCCTGATATCGGCTGTCCAAGAATCCCGGACGGCTACGAATTCGCGGCTGAAATCAATTTCAGTGTTGCCATAGGTAAGGTTGCCGGAGGCGATCGCATCCATGAGCATCCCGGCATCGGCAGTCGTGCCGACTTTAGGAAGGATGGCAGCAGCTAAACGTTGAGCGAGGTGCGAGGTTCCCGGTAGCACTATGTCAGCGTCCCGGAGCAATGCACCGCCCGGTGCGAACAGTCGGGCGATCGCAGTTCCGCCGCCGATGTCTAAAATGCCGTTGGGGTTTTGGGGATACCTGAACATCTGCCGACCCAGTGCCAAATCATAAGCGCCCCGGCATTCGTCAACCGCCACCACCGATCGAACTGTGGTTAGGCAGTCGTGGCCATTGACAGAGAATTCGATCGTCGTTTCAAGTTCTTTGAGTTTGGCGATCGTCCCCTGGTTGCGACTGTCGGGAGTTGGGATGACCAACTTTTCGATCCGTTGGGGACTATCTGAGGCAAGCGCGGGAAGGACTAGCAGATGAGCTAAGTCAGCCTTACCGCCCTCGAATGCTGGCAGCCCGCCCATTAGTTGTGCCAGTCTGCCGACCAAGAAGCGACGGCCATCGAACCCGATTTCGTAGCTCTGACCGTCGCTTCCGCCCTCTTCCCAGTCCGCCAACTCCTTCACATAGGAAGGGATGCAGCGGACAGATTGACCGTCGATCCACTTCACAAATCTGTTACCGGGGTCAACAGCCAGCACGGGACGCACTACGGCGTGATGTGGCTGGATTGAGCCAAGCGTGGTTTGTCTGTATTCAGTTTGCATGGTTCGGTTTTGCCTCGTGGCGTATGGGTTTGAGTCGCTTTTAGAGTTACTTTCGGGGCAACCTCGCGGGGATGTACGGCTAGCCGTTTTATGCTCCGAGTTGGCTTTGTTGCGTCTATAAGTGTTACTATAGCACAATGACAGAATGACACAATGACAATCTCGAATAAAAGGATAGATAGCAATGCGACAATAAAGAAAAAAGTCGTGAGAGTTCGTTTGTGACTGAAATTGAAACCGAAAGACCCGTATTTATCCGAGGGCGCGTCCCTGAGTCCGTGAGAGCACGTTTCAAAGCGGCGTGTGCCTTACGGGGTCAAGATATGGGCGAGGTACTAGGGGAATTGATTATGAAGTGGCTAGAGGAACATGAACCCGCCCCCATGTTGACAACCAAAGCCAAGCGCGGCAAAAGTGCAGACAAGGGATGATGAGCCGATCGCCCGTGCCGACTGTGGCGACTGTGGCGATCTGCGGGCTGGGGTGCGGGGAGTTGTGGGCGATCGACTACCTATTAAATAGATCGTTTGCGGTTATCTGTGGGAGTAAAAATACTACTTTAAATAAAGTGGTAAACCACCGATGCCTATTGGTTTCTCGCTCCAATTCTCTGGTATTTTTTGTAGATTATAGAGCTGTAAAAATACACCATATCTCTAAAAAATCAATAGGCGATCGGCTGATGTATATCATCGTTTATCTACGCGGGTAGCTAATTTTTTAGGGAAGGGTGCAGAAGGCTGTTCGATCGAGGCAGCAAAGAGTTCGCTAATTTCAGGTCGAAGCACTATATGTAGTGCCACTGGTCAAAATTACAGCAAAACTTGCAATATGAACGCGACTTACTGTAGATTATTGATAGATGGAGAGAGGGAGAAATAATGCAAGTAGATTTGAATGTAAAAAGGATAACAATGTATCTCACCGAAGCTGAATATGAATCAATAATCAGCAAGGCTGAGAAGCTCGATTTATCAGCTTCAAAATTTACGAAGCAAGCCGTAAAAACTTACACTAAGCACTTAGAAAAGCATCTCAATGATGCCGAACCTATTGCCGTGTAAGCCTTGTAGCCGTTATTTCCACACTTTAAGACAAAAAAAAATCGCTGCACCTTTAAGAGAGGCACAGCAAAACAAAATTAAAATAGTAGTTCCATCATAACGCAAACCGTTGACATCTGGAATAGATGACCAACAAAGCTTAGCCTCTCTAACATAGTGCAGCGGGTCAAAAACCTACGGAGAATTGCCCGCCATGCCTACTAATATATCAAATCCAGACGGATTTAGTCAAGATTCGACAAGTTTAGATAAGTTCGCACCAGAGCCTCTCGGCTTCGATGTAGCCGAGAGCGATCAGGGTGCTGAACTAATAGCCACTTCTGATCAATCCCTCCCACAGACCGATACCGCGCAATCTACGCCGGAGCATCAAGCCCACATCGCAGAGAGTAAATCATTAGCCTGTCATCATTCTCGAATTCAACCCAAACATCTAAAAGAATGGGTTGAGGATTCAGGTGTTAGTCCAGGGATAACAAATCTCTGCTTGAGCAGCTTGGATAACAGATCGGTAGTTGCCAAAAAAATTGGCTGGAAGAAATACCCAACCACTTTTTCTTTAGGCTGGTTTGTCTCTGGGCTTGACCTAACCACAATGCAGCCTCAAGAGTTCGGTCAATACAAACCTGATATAGCCATCCAATTTCCAGAAAAAGAGAAACCCACAAAATACTTATCTGACAAGGGGCATCCCTACGATGCGATCGCATTACCGCACCCAGATAAAGATTATTGGCAACGGGTTCTAGATAACGTGTCTATCATTGTTGACCTTGACGAAGGGACTAAGAAGTCAGGGGCGGGGATGACTTGTGGACTCCCTTCCCTAGCGCTTTGCGGTGTAGCCATGTGGCAGATAAAGGGTGAGCTTGTGCCGAACCTAGCGGCGGTTGCGGTTCCGGGGCGTACAATTCGCATCCGGTTTGACATGGACGTGCTAACCAAAAAAGAAGTAAGACTTGAGGTTAAAAAGCTTGTCAAAGCGCTGGGAGAACAAGGCTGTAACGTTTTGGTTTCGATGTGGGATAAGGAGCTAGGCTTAAAAATTGACGACGTGCTAGTAAAACACGGCCCGGAGATGGTAAAAAAAATCATGAGCGAAGCCCAACCTTATCCCCAGTGGCTCAAGAGTCTGGAGGCTCAAATGAGAGAGCCGATCGCAACTGAGGGCGAAAAGAAGAAAAAGAAAGAGCTACCGCCGCCCAGTGCCGTTGCTGAAGAGTTAGCCGAAAGCTACCGGGATAAATTGGCGTGGGAGTCAGAATACCAACTCTGGCGGCACTACGGCGCAAAGCATGATGGCTTGTGGGATGTCGAAACGAATGAAACTGTTAAAGGTTTAATCCACGCCCACTTGCGCTCCAAAGATTTACCGGGATTCAATGCCGGCTATGTCAGCTCGATCACAACTATCCTGCAATCTGATTTAGAAGTTACCAACTGGAACGAGCAAGAGGGCTTAATTCCTCTGCGGGATGGCGTCCTCAATCAAAAAACTAAAGAATTGAAACCGCACGCGCCCGGTTATCGGTTTACTTGGCAATCACCTTTTAAATGGGCTGACCGCTCTGTCGCCTGCGAACCGATTGAAGAATTCTTGCTCAAAATTACAGGCAGCCAAGATATCGCAGATGTGCTGCTGGCATTTCTCGCAGCAGTCGTTACCCGCCGATCGAACTTACAGCGATATTTAGAACTCAAAGGTGGCGGCGGTACGGGTAAATCTACATTTATGGCACTGGCACGGGCGCTGATGGGCGATGACAATACCGTATCAAGCCAACTCAAGCACCTTGAAAACAACCAATTTGAGACGGCTAAATTTTACGGCAAAAGTTTAGCGCTGTTTCCCGACTCCGAGCGGTGGCAAGGTGAAGTATCGGTACTCAAGCAGCTAACAGGTCAAGACCCCATACGCTACGAACGCAAGGGAGTGCAGCAGTGTAAAGACTTCATCTTTAAGGGGATGGTGATACTGTCCGCCAATGAAGCGCCAGAAAGCCGGGATTTGACCAGCGGCCAAGAGCGACGCAAATTGACGATCGAACTCGACATCAAAGTGCCGGAATATGCCGACCGGGACTTAATTGAAGAATTCAAACCTTTCCTACCAGGACTTTTAAAGCGCGTCCTTGACATCCCGCCCGAAGAAATAACCCGACTTATCAAACATACCGACCGGGAAGTGCCAGCATTGGCGGCGGTCAAGTGGAAGCAACTTTGCGAAACTAATCCGATCGCCGGATGGTTGGAAGAGAAAGCCATTATCAACTCCGACGCCAAAGGTTACATAGGGTTGGGAGATATTGACCAAGCAGGTCGCTGGCTGTACGCCAATTTCTGCAAATATCAGCAGGACAACGGACACAAAAACAGTGTCAGCATGAAACGATTTTCTCTCAACCTGCGGGACTTGCTCAAGAATCAGATGAAGGTTGCGATCACCGAAGGGCGCGATCGGGAAGGCAGTTATCTTTATGGTGTAGGGCTTCGCTGTCAGCTAGATCCATCGGGTGAACTGTATCCTTGCCCCGTCACTAAAAAACCATTCTGTGATGGATTTGTGACGGATTGTGACGGGTCTGTGACGGGTGAAAGCCTTACAGATGTCGGATTTGACGGATATGCTGGATTTTCTCAAAATTCAAATGACACGGAAAATTCTGAAATAAAAAATCCACCAGAGGCGCAAAAAAATCAATCTTCTCCGGCGGATAGTGGCAAAAATCCATCAAATCCATCACATCCAGCACCCGTAAAGGTTCCAGCCGTCACAAACCCGTCACAGACGGCTGAAAATCCATCACAATCCCCGCCAACCCCCGCCACCCCCCCATCACCTGAAGTGGCGGCGGCTCAAGAATTTGCAGAACAAATCAGGAAGGCGATCGCAACTCTTGACCGCTCGCTTGCCATCAAGATTTGGAATGCACTTGCGGGCAAGACAAAAACAGAATTGAGGGATGCGGTTAAAAACTGCTTAGCTACCAGCGAGAACAACAACTTTAAACTTTTGGCTAAGGCTGGCTTTATCAAGGGTACGAAGGTCAAATATGTTGGCACTCGATTCTCTGAGCAATATCAGGGTGTAGTGCTAAGGGTTTCTAGTATGGATGAATGTTTCGAGATTTCTTGCCTCAAGCCGGACGGCTCTGGATACACAACCAGACTGAAGCCGGAGGAATTGGAAGCCATCGGCTAAAATCTCCAATCGCAAATTCTGCAATATCAGGGTGAGGCCTGCGACTGGCAAACCTCACCCTGCACCCGCTCGCCCCTTGCCCGCGACTTTGCCCCAGCCATCGATGAGGCGATCGAGCTTATTTAAGAAAACTTAAGAAAAACTTCAGTGGGCCTTTACTTTAATTAAGTAATGCCCCCCTATCGCCCGCCGTACCGTCGTCGGATATTTAAGGAAATTTAAGGATATTTTTTTGATATCCCAGCAAAACGGCAGAAACCTTTACACAGTATAGGTTTTAGCGCTTTTTTGTGGTACAATTAAAGGTAAAATATTGCACTTAAAAAGATGAGCAATTCTGAATTTGTAAATGTGCGCGGGCAAAATTTGATGGCCAGTAGCGTGTGGGCCGGCGGGCAAGAATTCCTTATTATTGCGATTCCGAGCGATCGGCAAGATAGCGCCACGGCTGAAATTTACGCCCAGCAAAATATAGAGATTGTACCAGGGCTGAAAATCCAGAACAAAAAATCGGGAAAAGAGTTCGAGATATTATCTAAGCCCAGCGGCTTTATGAAACACATAAAGATTAAGGAAACTCGCCGGAACATAATTCCAGAGCCAATCACAGAGGATGAGCTACGCCAGAATTACCGTTTTATGGGCTGATAAAAGATGGGTAGGAAAAGCAAGAAAAAAGCCCTAAATCGCGTTGAAAAAAAGCACTGGACAAAGGCGGCTACCGCGCTATGGGATTTGGCGGCCAACAGAAGGATACCCGATGCTATTAGGCTTCTTTTCGAGATGATCGGCTTGCGCGTCGTTTTGGCGCTGCTGGCCCGGAAGGCTGGGGGGGATGAATCAGTAGATGCAGAAGCTGTGAAAAAGATTGCAGGGGCGATCGAGCGTACCCAAGTCCGGGGCTAGGGCCGATCGCAATTAATACAGTCTCTCAGGGGGTGCATTGACTGTATTAATTGCAGAATTAAATCCTTATAACGACTACGAATTCCCCCCTGACGGGGTGACAAGCAAGTTGAAAGACATATTAGACAAGGGTTCGAGTTGATCTGCCTCAAAAAAGATATGTGCGTGCGATCGTGACTTTTTCGGGGGTAGATAACGGAGAATAAGGAGTGGTGGCGATCGCTACTATCATAATTGTCAATAAGCCCAGGAATAATCGCTGATATCTTTTTGAAGGTTCAGGAGCCTTAACGCTTTGCCCATAAAGGTTTCAGCCGCGTTGTCACCCGTCAGAATTCCCCCACGTATCCACATGTTCTGCGCCGACCGGCATATAAATCCCAGCACTTGTTCCTGTTTGAGAGAAAAAAGGTACCCCACTGCTTAGCTCAAAAGTGCTACCGAGAGCCCAGGCCCCATTGCTTGAATTGGCCCCACTAAATTCAAGCTCTACCTCTTGACTCCGCTGAATCGCGATCGAGAGTCCGGGGAATCCGTTGAATTGGAAAGATGGCTTAGGAGGAGGGAGGATAATAATTTCAGAAATAGGATGAAGCTCGGAGTACGCTCCAATTAGGGAGTCGTTGCCATTGCCAGTGTCAATTATCGTAGAAGAGTTAACCTCGGAGTAATCCCCAATTAGGATATCGTTGCCCACCTCACTCCCAGTGTCGTTGCCATTGCCAGTGTTAATTGCAGCGTAAAGATTAGCCTCGGCGTAATCCCCAATTGGGATATCTTGTTTCTCGCCTGTCTCGGAAAAAGTGTTCGCTGCCACGGTGAGGATGCCGTTACTCCCATTAAAATACTCATTTGGTTCATCCTGTGAAGGAACAACGGCATTTCTCAAAGAGCCGGGCCCGGAGTCACTGGTATTTGTGACCGTAATAGTTCTGCTAGTTTCGCCGACAACTGAACTCGCCCCCAGCGAAATTTCTTCTGTCGTAGAGTCGGACTCAGAGTCATGGTTACTGCTCTGCAGCACAATAGTCCTCTTACTTTTTGGCGTCGGCATTGCTTATTTCTCCTAATTACTTGTAATTTTGTGTTTCAACTGAGTTAAAGCGTCCCTCAGATCAAAAACATTTGTGTTAGTTCTGAGGTGCTGATTGACTGCTTCTTACTCCGAGCGAGAGTTCGCAGGGGAAGTCTCGTCTCTATAAATCGATTAAAAGGTGCCTCTGACTGAGATCGAGACTGAGAACGTACTGATTTGTGACCGACTTTCAAGTGACTGGCTTTGGTAAAAGCAGTCTAGTTCTCTCAGAAAACGCCCGTATCCTGATTTAAAGCCACACTTTGGCAACCGTCGATCGAACTGCTTGGACTGCTCTAGGGGTGAGCAGCTTGCTAGCCCCTTTGTTGATCGCCCCTCAAAACATCTCATCAAGCAACTCAGTAACGTCTCGCTGGTCGCGGCCACGATTATCGTCATACACCATCAAGGTGTTTAGATTCTTGTGCCTGCTGAGTTTCTGAACTTTCCGCACATCCCCGTCTGTTGCATCCAGCGCCGCCGTAATGGCGCTGTGCCTGATGCGGTGAGGAGACATCTGTTTGCTGATGCCAGCACTTTCGCTGTGCCGGACAATAATCCTGCGGAGCCCGTCGCCTGTCAGCCGATGACCTGTATTAGCAAAATCGAGAGCCGTAAACAGTGGGGCATCTTGAGAGGAATTGCCGCCCCTAGCTTCGAGCCAGTCGGCGATCGCCTGAACAGTCGCAGAACCCAAATCGATCGTCTCAGCTTGCGTCCCGCGTCCCTTGCCAAAAATCCGCAAAGTCTTACCGGCGGGGTCAAAGTCGCGAATGTTCAACTGACTAATCTCATTTCGTCTCAAAGCATTGCCCCACAACAGCCGAAGCAAAGCATAATCACGCTTGCCAGACAAAGTTGCCCGGTCGCACTGCTGCAAAATTCGCTCAAAAGTTGGTCGGTCAACCCCAGTCGTATCCCGGTAGCTGGTAACTTTCTCTCCCTTAATATCCCCTAGCGTATAGTGACACGCACCGAGCTTGCGGCCCATTTCCACCAGACTTTTGACCGCCGCCAGTCGCCGATTAACAGTCGCTTCCTTAAGTCCTTTGTCGATCAGTTTGGCTTTGTATTTCAACACCACGGCCACGGCCTGACGTTCTTCCAGGTGCAGGAATTCCAAAACATTATCAGGGACAGCCGCCGTCCCCGTCATAGTTACTAAAAAATCATTCACGTCCCGCTCATAGGCGCGGCGGGTATTTTCGGAGCGCTTGTCGGCAAGTAATTGTTTGAGCACGTCGGGGTCAGTGTCTACAGTATCGAAATATCTCTCAATTTTGGCATCGAGAGAAGCTTCGAGGGCGGTGATGGAAAAGTCAGTTTGGCTCATGATTGCGGTCTTGATAATATCAAATTTTAGTAGCTGTTTAAAGCTAAGTTGCTTATCTGAAGCATGAATAGTTTCTGGTTTAACACAAAACATTGTTCTAATAAGTAAACTTAAATAAATATCAAATTCACTTACCAAAGAAATAATAAAATTTCTTTTTATAACTGGGGAAGCTATGCTATATTGGAGTGCTTTTTTACCTAATACCTGAAAATCTACTAATTTCTCATAAGGCATTTGCAGAGAAATTTTTAGTTCTGTTTCAGTTTGTTCTTGGCTCAAAAATGGCGATGTAAAACCAATAAATTCTTGGTCTGCATTTTTCTTGTTTAGTTCAATTATATTCGCAATTAACTGAAAGCTAAATCTTAAACTTTCAATTCGAGTAATAAATCTATTTATTATTGTTGAAAATTACTACTTATCATCATTCCTCACTTTATAGTAAAACTCTCTACCATTCTAGCAAGTTAAGCCGTAGGTAAGTAGGTAAGCAAAAACGCATCGCTATGCGTTTTTGGTAGGGGCGAGGCAGAGTTGCGATCTCTTTCTCCTGGTTTGGTTATTCTGGATACGCTCGCCATTTACCAAAGTTTCAGGGGTGTTGTCGCCCAGTTTCCTTACAAAACTTTACATCGTGTCCTATTTTGCCCGTATCTCGGCTTTACCCCTTGACAGGTACGAGTATATTATTAACTAAGGAAATAGTTAATAATAGGCGTTGCTGAATACAAGTAGGAATTCAGATTTCCCAATTGCTATAAGCCTGCTTGAGGGTGAGTTTTGTAACTTCGGATAAAAGTTGATTCATACCGTGAATCAGCAACGCCAAAAATACAATACCTACCCGTAACGCTTTCAAGTTATAAATCAGGATATGAACTTAAGCTGACACAGCTTTTAAAACCGCTACAACTTCATTAAGTCGCCTGCAATAAATTTATAGGTAACTGCTAGGTAACGACTGGTTGCCTAATAGTTACCTAATCGATTATGTAACTGTCAGTCGTCCCAAAACCCATCAAACCGATGCGGTGCTAGCTGGGTGTAGCGGACTGTGTGGTGGATGTTAGCGTGTCCCAGATAATCTTGAATCGCCCTAGTGTCTATCCCTTTAGCCGCCAAATAGTACCCGCAGCCGTGCCGGAGCATATGCGGATGCACCGGGAATTGAAGCTGGGCTCCTTCTCCCGCCTTCTTAATCATTTTCCTAGCCGCGTCTGGAGTCATTGGGCCGCCCCGCTCCGAAACAAACAGGTAGGGCGAGTCGGGAAAATCTCGCTGCAACTGCCTGAGCGATCGCATCTCTTCCCCAGCCAGCGGGTGAACACTCGGCCGCGAACCCTTGAGCCGCCTAACGTGGATGTGAGCAGTCTTGAGATTAATCTGCTGCCAGCGCAAGTTTACCAGCTCCGATATCCGCAGCCCGTGCCGATAGCCCATCAGAATTAGCGTAGAGTCCCGATGTCCCCAGCGCCCTTTCCGAGCCGCCTTAATCATCGCCTCCACCTCATCCTCAAACAAATACTCCCGATCGCGAACTTCCAAGTATGTCCTACTGTTGGAGCTAGTTTTTGGGGGTGGCGAAACAGACTCTCTAACTTTCAGAAGTCGATGGTCACGGCTGGGGAACGGAATGACAGTCATTAGAGCACCTTGCATCAGCCCCAACATTCTAACTATTGGGATGGAAGTTGTTAGAATGTTGGGGTCTTATGTAAGACACAGTTGTAAGACACCATTAGTCACTGTGAAGTTAATACCATTTCCATAAATGGATACTTGCCGTTTTCATAAACGGCAGAATACCTTTAATCTAAGGGTTTCCCCCTAGCACTGCGTCATAAGGTCGCGGTTTTGCGTTTTTACCACCTAGTACAGCATCAGTAGGTTTAGGTTGAGGTTCCTCTTCTGGCAGTGGGTGGGAATAATACAACCATTCTTTCTTACGGTGTCCAGGCCATAAAGGAGAGAAGACTATGTGTTCATTGCGGTACTTCCACCAGCGCTGTCCGTTGGAGTCAATAAAGCTCTGCCCTTCTATCAATTTCCGCAGTTGACCTTGGGTTGCCAACCCACTGCCGATAATTGTCGCCTCGGTTTCTTCTTGTAACCAAGCTTTGAACTTTAAATTTTTTTGAGTGACAAAGGGCATGATGATTTCTCCTTACCATTTTTATAAACGGATGGCAGTGGTCTTTTGGGCGCTAAAAGCCAGTTTTTATTTTGTATCAGATTTTGATACAAAGCGCTGAAACCTATGTACGGTAATAGCTGAAAAAACTATTTTTATGTTGGGAGGTGAGGTCAAAAAAGGCGATCGCCTCCGAGTACAACCCAAGGGGTGCAGGTTACAGGGTGAGGTATATGGGATTGCAGGGTGAGGTTAGGTATTTCTAAGCGCTGTTACCAATACCAACCCCATCGATCAGAAGCGCGACAGCTTCTTCATCAGGATATAGCTGTATCCTGAGCCATGACCTAAATTGCTACCAGTTGCCTCAAATATCTATGTAAACCTATCTTTGACCGTTAGTTATCTACCAATCCACTGTGTCACGCGGTTCAAGCTTAGAAACATCCTTATTAATTTCTACCGCCGGAGAATTCGGGTCAATTAATCCATGATGCTTGGCTGCGTCTTCCCAACTATTTGGATACATTATTTTCAAGAAACGAATATCTACCAATGTAGAAGGCTCGACTTTTGGGGCAATGGCTTCTGGATTAGCCAAAGCCTCCGAGTACATCTCTTTGAATTCCGCCCAATACTCAATTCCATGTTTATTAAGCCAAGCCTTTTTGCTAGCTATCTTGAATGAACACTCTTCAATTTTCTTCAAACAAAACTTTTCAAAACTCTCTCTCTGTTCTTCTGAGAGAGTCTGAAGTAAGTTTGAGTAAGTCTGAATAGTTTGAGACGTTTTAGAACCCTTTCCTGGCAAGACTTTCAGCTTTTTAGAGTCCGATTTTTCGGAGTGAGAGTCCGATTTTTCGGAGTGAGAGTCCGATTTTTCGGAGTGAGAGTCCGATTTTTCGGACTTTCTTGTCGGCGTACAAAAATTGCTAATTTCAACGTCTGCGTGTGTGAAGCTAAACCAACCCATCCTTTCAAATTTGGCGACCGCAGTATAATAGACACTTTTGCTAACTCCAGTCGCAAGTAAAATCTCAGCAACTTTGACTTTGGCAGGTCTGTCGCCAAATCGGTCAAGTTTAAGGAAGTAGAAGAAAAGTTTTGACTCAACCTTGCTCAGACCATGCTCGATAATTTGGTCTGCAACGTCATCTTTAATTTGAATGTAAAGCTGTTTAGGCTCTGGACAGAGGGAGAGATTCGTGCCAGTGCTGGAAATGGAAGCGTCGATCGCAGTACAATATGACATAGATTTGTGCTCGCTCCTAAGCGAGTTGATGTCCGAAAGCCGCCACGACGCATTTTTCAGGTGAAGACGTGGCGGTTTTTGGCGTGTATAGGTGGTTGTAAAAAATTTAAGCACACCAAGGTGGAATCTGCTTTAGGTCAAAGAGAGAATATTGACTTTGCGGTTTCCTTGCTTGGCGCTGTTTATGCCTTACGTTGAATTCTAACGCTGGAGTGAACACATTTTGATGCTTCTACTTACACAGCCTCAATTCTGAAATTGCACACTATATCATAAGTGATGCTTTTTTAGTTGTTATACCGGGTATCACCAGACCCGGTGCCGAGCGCGGCTGGGGGGGGCGGGCCATAGCCCGGCTGCTCCCCCCCAGCCCACGTTCTCATCAATAGTCTATTAAGCGTTTATACTCAGCCTTTGCTGCTGTGTATTTCCGAGTTTCGTGGCAATCTTTTGCTTTCAATTGTAGCACTCGTTTAGCCGATTTCCTTCTTTTAAGCATTCTCCCCTCCATCAATAACTCGTAAAGTTTTGTCTCTTCAGCTTTCGTCGAGCATTTCCAGCAGCGCCTCAACATCTGCTAATTCCGCCTTAGATTTTTTCCGCTTGGCTCGAAGCTTACTCAACATCATTGCCGCGTCAGGTGTTAATTTCTCCGAAAGTGTGGCGGCCGGAGCAGAATTTTGCTTTAGCTCGAAGAGTTGCGCTTCAATTTCCTCCCGATCGCCGCATTCTGTTTCAAGTTGCGATCGCAATTTTGTCACCTCTTCTCTGAGTTTATTGGTGATGTGGGTACTGGATTCTAGCAAAGCATTATATTCAGCCCTGGCGTCTTCCTCTTGTTTGTGTGACTCGGATGCAACTTCTACCATTTCTATAAGCGGTGAAATCTCGCTATCTGGTTGTTGTGGTGTGTTTGCACTATCCACTTTTATCTCAGTTTCTACCGTCTCCATAAACGGTGAAGATTCAGAGCTTACCGTTCCCATAAATGGAATACCACCCTCTGCCATTGCCTCTAAATAATCGTTGCGACTAACTCCAGATTTTGCCGCTACATTTGCCAACCACTGCCAAGCCTCATCCGTGAGATTAACAGAACGAATCTTGCGGGGAGTGTTAGATTTTGGTGCAAACTTGCCTGATGTGTTCCGTGCTTTGTTAGCCATTACCGTTTATATAAATGGTTAATATCTCTATCTAACCATTTCCATAAATGGTTGTCAATGGTTTGGGCAAACCATTTATATAAACTGGTAAAAGCAATAACCATCAAGCAGGACCAAGCGCGTGACACACGGCTTTAGGTGTCCTTGCGGACGGCGTTGCGGCTATTTTTCCGATGGCCGATTTTTTAATTGTGACTACGAAAAAGACAATGGCGACCAGTCGTAAAAATTCCGCTAGAAGTCTAGGCGGGAAAAACCCCATTTTCTAGCTCCCTCCAAAATCTTGTTATAAGCGGGGAAACGCTTTTTTCCCAGCCTAGGACGTGGAAGTGCTACTACTAGGCAGGGAAAACAGTAGGTTAAATTTATTGCCACAATAAATTAAATACTATGTGGAGAGCAAGGGCATGACGCTAGATGAAATAGTGGTGCAAATTGATCAAGCAGTCGAGAAAAAATTGACTGAACTGGATTTGTCGGGACTCGGCTTGGAGGAATTGCCCCCACAGATTGGCAAATGTACGCATTTAACAAATCTCAAACTCAGCGGAAATCAGATTACCAACATCCCAGAGTCGATCGGACAATTGTCCAACCTGAGATGCCTTTACCTTGGATACAATAAAATTACCGACATCCCAGAGTCGATCGAGCAATTGTACAACCTGGAAGTGCTTTACCTTCTGGGCAACGAAATTACCGACATTCCAGAATCACTTGGACAATTGTCCAATCTGAAGATACTTGACCTCAGTGACAATAGGGAAATGACCTACATCCCAGAATCGCTCGGGCAATTATCCAATTTAACTACACTAGACCTTCAGAACAATGAAATTACCGACATTCCAGAATCGCTGGGACAATTGTCGAATCTGACAATACTTAACCTCAGTGGCAACGAAATTACCAACATTCCAGAATCGTTTGGACAGTTGTCCAATCTGACAATACTTAACCTCAGTGATAATAAGATTAACGACATTCCAGAATCGCTGGGACAATTGTCCAATCTAACAATACTTGACCTGAGTCACAATTACATCACCGAAATCCCAGAAGCGCTCCGACAACTGTTTAAATTAAAAAAGCTTAAGCTCAGTGGAAATCACATTACCAAAACCTAGAACTCGAACCAAGTGAACCAGCTACAAATTACCTATGACAGGTTCACTTTTTAAAAATCAGACTGGTTTGCACTTACAAGTGTGACTCAAAACAGTTAGACCGCCATCGCTCCTACCCTTCAAGTGCCAGCGCTGCGACCGTGGCAACTGCTCTGACCGTTTCGATCGTGCGACCCTGCCAGCAAACCTAATCGCATATCCTGACGTAACCACAATGCTTCCACGTCCTAGGCTGAGAAAAATGTAGTCTCGCAAAGAGCCTCTAGACCTCTTGTGTTGTCTGGGGTATTATAGAGAGGTTCCTACTCATTGGGAACACTAATTAAATGAAAGCTCTCTTTGCCAAAAGAAGCGACATAGTTTACTAGCATCTCTTTTTGTAGGGGATATTAGTTGGTGAGAAACTTTCCTTGCCAAAAAAAGCGACACAGCTTACTGGCATCCTCATTTTTTGAGGAAACTAAATTAAAGAGAAAAGCCCGGATAGCCTATGTGGTAGTCCGGGTTTTTCAGTTTTTACTAACGGAAATTCTGGTGATGGTACTATTTCTAGGTCAGAAAAGTACAGTATCCCCGCCTATAACAAGATTTTGGAGTAAGTGGGAAATTACCTTTTCGCTGCCTCCTAGAACGCGCGCACTTCCGCAAGAGGTCTAATGTGGTCTCAAAAAAACTTGACTGTGGTTCCAAACGATTATGATTGCGGTCTACAACAACTAGGAATTAAATAGCAAAGACCACTTTTGAACTAGATATGATTTGAGGTTAAATAGCCAACAACCTAGAGACAAAGTTAGGGAGGAAAAGATTAGAAGAATTATCAAATATAAAAGGCACACTATGAGATAGCTGGCGGTGGAGCTTAAAAATTGCAGTGAAGGCTTAATCAATAAAGTTAGGAAATAGCTTAATACTATGCTGTGGACTAGGTATGCTTCGTAAGTTCCATTACTGATTAAATCAAGCCACGCCTTACTCTTGCTCTTTAACAAACCATCAACTAGAAATACGAGGTTTAGAGAAATAATAAAAACTCCAATGCCTATAAAGGCATCAGAGATAAAGAGACCGACAGGGATATCATGATCTATAAAGCGTATTGCAGTGTACTTCAAAGAAAGAAAAATGCCTAAACATTCTAGGAAAATTCCCAAGATGATTGCCTTAGGTTTTTGAAATATGGTAAACGCATCAACAGAACGTTCATGGGTAAACCAGTGTTTTGCGATTGCCATTCCAAAACAAAACTCAAATAATCTAGTTAAAGCAATTCCTCCAGGGGCAAGTCCTCCATAGCCAAACCCTAAAATTTTATCAAACGCCAGTAAGGAGGTCGTGATAATAATTGCGCTGCTCCCTGTTTTAACCAGTAGGCTAAGAAGTAAAAAGTTTTTTATAGATAGTTTTTTAAGAAAATAGAAGAGGAATGGAAAGAGTAAGTAAAGTTGCAAAAGAATAGGGATGTACCAAGTTGCAGGAATAACATCAAGAAATATAGCACCTTTTACATAGGTTTTAAGTAATCCTAGAAAGCTGTGATACTCAAAGAAGTTTAAGAGAAGATAAATTGCTAAAATGAGCCAATATGATGGATATAACCTGATGAATCTTTTCTTAATAAAACCAAACCAACGGATGCGATCAGTCTTCTTTTCCACAAGAAGTGCGGAGAGGGTTAATCCGAAACCGCTTAGAATGAAAAAAAGATGAACTGCTTGATAACCTAGTCCAAATACAAAGTTAAAAAAGTTAAATAAGAGGTAATCCCCGCTCTTACTAGGAAACAGAAAGAGGCTGTCAAAACCACATCGATACAAAGAGTCACCTTTAATGCCTAGACATTCATGAGCTAGATTGCTCAGGTTTTTAGTAACATTGCTTGCATTAGGTAAAATTCCTCCTACCCACAAGTGGCAGGCAAAAACTCCTAAACAAGCGAATAGGCGCAAATAGTCTAAATAAATAATTTTCTTAGGAGTGGGCAAATTACTAGGCTGTTGCATCAACTTCCTTAATTAACTTTAATAGTAGTGAATCGAATCATTATTAGATTAACCACCCTGTGTAGCCGCTGATACTGTTGGCGAATGTAATACATATTTGTATTTTCACGTATTACGACAGGCTCAAACCTTCAATCTGTAATTGCGGCTTTTAGTTGTAACACTTTTGTTTGTCTGTTTGTAATACTTTCGCCAACAGTATCCATTGCTACTCAAACCCTATCTATAATTCGTTCCAACTTCGCCTCATGCCAAATTTAGCACATATCCTGAGTCTGGGCTTAGAACTGCTACAGCTTCGTTACTCATTACCGTTTCCATAAATGGATAAGATTGAGGCAAACGGTTTATAGAAATGGCTGAACCCCTATCTAACCATTCTATAAACGGATATTTAATGCTAGGCGAGCATAGAAGTATTTTCCCGCCTAAAGCTTCTAACCCTCGCCACTACGTTAGGAAACTCTACTTTCCCAGCCCAGGGCTTGGAACTGCGAAAGCGTGGTGGACAAGTTAAGCTTTATTTGATCGCGCTCTTTAATGCCAGCAACTGTAGAGAGCAGACTTTCAGCTAAGCGGTGGGTAGTTTGCTAGGGGCATTATTAATTTTTGTTATTACTTTCAGTATTAGTAAATGAAGATGGTGCTGGTTTCAAGTCAAAGGTTTCATTAAAAATCTCTTGATATGCTTTGAGAAATTGTTCTGTTTTCCTAAACTCTTTAAAGATTGGCCACTCCCGATAGTGAATCATTGAAATTTTTTCAGGGTTATTTCCAATCAATTTCATCAGTTTATAAGATTCATCATACTCATCTAATAAAATAGATTTGGCTAACTTAAACTCATCGCAACAAGCACTCCAGTCTTGTTGTAATAGAAGGTTGCGGTATTCCTTCGCATCTCCACTCCATTTAAGGCATTGTGCTTTATTTAATAGTAGTAACAGCTTGCTCTGTTGAGAAGACTTTTTTATAATAGGTTCACTTCTTGCAAAATCTAACAGTATATTTGACAGATTATACTCTTCCTCAATAATAAGCTGAAGACATAAATTATTTAGCGTTACATCTGCAATTTCTCGTTCTTCAGGCTTTATCTTCCGCCATATAGTATGAGCTAATTTCACTCCTACTTCAAAGAAACAATAATAGGCTTTATTAAAGTATTCTTCACTAACGTCTAATTGAACGCCAACTTTACAATTTGATAAATTAATTCCATTTTCTGTACATACATTTATATATTGATTTGAAATAATGCCATCACAATGAACAAACAAATTTCTTCTTTCCGTAATTTCAATAAAGTTTTTCCAGGCTGGTATGTCAAAATTCCTAAGACTATTTATGCTTAATCTATTTTCAAGCCATTTAAAATGGTGGGCGGTGGTTTTGTTTTTGGGTAAACTTGTCTTACCTCTACGTCTTACATTGTGACAGTGTGTAAGACGTATGTCAAGAGTAGTTAGACAAATTGTTAGACAAAGGTAAGCCAAGTGTAAGACCATAAGCTCACCCGGTCTTACACTTGGCTTAGTTGTAACTCTGGGTTAGGCTGTGGCGTCCCAGATATCGGCCTCTGTGACGATTTTCTTTAACCTCGCTGCGATGCTTGCCCGCGTCCCTTTCCCGTCGGCTCCTTTGCTCGCAGCTAACTTGCGGATAGACTGGATAGTCATTTTGTTGAGCATTCCCTCGATGTCCGGGGGTGTGGCTTTAGTTGCTGGCTCGATCGGCTCGTCGGTGACTGTGGCGTCTGCGACTTCGACTTCGACATCAATTGCTGGCTCAACATCTCGCGCGGCCGGTGCGGACGGTGCTGTTGGGGCAATCGGCTCCGGCGTAGTCGGCTCAGCGGGTGCGACTGTGGCTGATTCTAGAATGCCGACCCCTACTACCCCAAATTGGGCGTCAACCGCTGTCTTAAATGTGTTGATTTGGCTGGGGTCAACGTGGTGCAACATCATCAACGCTGTATTGACTTGGCTCAATGCCGATTCGCAAGCTTGCTCGACTGAAAGCAATTGTTGGCGGTAGTCTTGGAGCTCACTTAGTTTGGTTTGGAGCGTGGCGATTTGAGACTGAGTATCGGCGATCGAAGCGTCAACTTGGTTGAATTTGGCGGCGAGTACGTTAATCATTGTGGCGTCCTATGTGTTGTGTAGTGGTGGTTGTAGCAATGTGGCGTCTGGGTTTGTCTTACCCTTACGTCTTACATAGTAGCAATCTGTTAGACGGTTGTCAAGCGTTTGTAAGACTAATTTGTTAAACATCAGCAGGGTGTATGACAAACAAACGTATGACATATTTTTGCTTATATGTCCTACAAACAGCGACTGATGTTATACAATAGCGTCATACATATATGACCGAGGTAAGACAATGGCGTCAACATCGTTAACTTTTCGCTGTCCAGATGAAGTGTTGGAGGCGATCGACAATCTAGGGAAAGAGCGTTATCCGGCGGCTAATACTAAGCACGGGTGCGATCGTTCTAAGACGTTGCTCGACATTATGCGGGCGGGCATTGAGGCGCTAAATGATGGCTCGATCGTCCTACCGACACCCGCAGAAAATAGTCAACAACCGTCTAACGTAAGACGAGTTACGTCTAACGTTTTGTCAGACAGTGAACTAGAAGAACGTATTACAGGGATTGTTGAGCGTAAGACAGAACAGGCAAAAGCAGAACTAAGGGCTGAATTGCTGGGGGAGTCCGCAGCCTGACCGATCGCACCCCAGACGAATCGCTCAGGCTGGAATTAGAGGCTAAGAAAAAAGAATTGGGATCAACGACGCGACAACTAAAAGAGCAAGACCGAGAACTGTTGAAGTTTCATGAGCGGGTCGGGGACTTGTGGATTAAAGTACAAAGCTTGAAGGAACAATTAGAGGTAGAGCGCAGTGATCGTAAAGATATTGAGGCGAAGTATTGGGACAAGGTGGAGGCTCTCACAGAATTGCAATTGAGAGCAGTGGAAGCCGATCGAGGTGAAGTGCGATCGACTGTCCCAGAACCGGAACAGCAACCAGCATCCGCAGAACCAGAACAGCAGCCCGCACCCGCGATCGAACTTCCCGACGCAGCCGACACCCTTAAAAAAATAAGGAAAGCTTTGGGCAAGAAATCCACAGCATCGCTCGCAGATGTTGAGAAAATTTTAGAAATTATTGAGGGAGACGGCAATGAATGATGAACCGATTGAATGCCCGAACTGTGGCAGCACCCAACTGACCGTGCTTTCCGTAAGCCACCGCGAAACCTTGGAGGAATTTACCGACTACCGATGTGCGGCCTGCAATCACACTTTTGAGTACATCACCGACCTCGAAGGAGAGGAGCGGGAAGAGATGCGAAACTATGCTGAAATGCAGCAGGAAGAGCGGGGAGAATAGAAGAGTCCTGTGACGACACATCCCAGAGACATTAGGAATGGATACCCGGTTAATACCGGGTTTTTTGGTTTACCCGATCGCCCAACAAAAAAACCCCGGCACAAAGTCGGGGATTCAAAATGAAGGGTAATCGATAATCGGTAATTGGCAACGGGTGTTCCCCAATTACTCACAGTGTAGCGGCTCTGGAGTTTGGGCGATCGGTACAATAGGTTTGTCGTTTCAGCAGCGGCGACACATTCCAAAAAAGAAGCCCCCGGAGATTCCCGGAGGCTTCTTTTTTATTCGAGCTAGTGTCTGTTTACTTCAATCAAATCGCACTTAACACAGTAGCGCTCGCTGTTCATCGCTTAGCCGCTGTAGTTGCTGGGGCGGTTGCCAGCGATGGCCCCAGTTCTGCCGAAGTTTGGAAAGGGCGATCGGACTGGGTAACAGTTGGGCCGCTTCTATCCAAACCCCAATTCCTGATTCCTGTTGGGCATAGTAATACCAATTTAATATGAAGCTGCATAGAATAAAGCTTCCAGAATGAAAGTGTAAGAAGATAGTGAACTGATTTC